>JAFZWH010000089.1 GCA_017617415.1 Victivallales bacterium
CCTCGTCCACCGACCACTCCTGGCCTTCGAGGAGCAGCGTGGAGAAGCCGCGCTCCCGCTTGAGCAGCAGGAGTTCCCGTCGTAGCCACATGTTGGAGGCGGAGTTCTTGATGCCCTTGAGCCTCGGATGCGCCATGATGGAAGCGAACTGCTCCAGCGAGAGGTTCACGCCGTTGTTGGGCGGGCAGTAATAGTAATATACCGGCCGGTCGGAGGCCTCCAGCACCGTCAGGACGGACTTCACCGGGTCACGGCCTCCGGGCTTGCCGGGCTGCATATAGACGAAGGCGTCCACGGGATATTTCCGGTAGTGCTCCATTGTCTGGAGCGAAAGCTCCAGACTGGTGGCGTTGATGCCCGCCAGCACCTTCATCCGCCCGCCGACAATCTCCGTGGCGATGCGGATGTACTCCTCCTTGAAGCCATCGTCAAAGGAGTTCCATTCGCCCATGGAACCCAGCAGGAACACGCCGTCCAGCCCATGTCGGATATTGCGTTCCAAAATGTTTTGCAGACCGCTGCGGTCGAGGGTGCCGTCCGCCTTCAGTGGCGTGACGGAGGCGCTAATCACCAATCGTTTCATCTGTGAGTATGGTTGGATAGGAGAGTGAGGCAAGAAAGAGACGGTGACGAGACTGGCATTTCGGCTCGCCATCACTGACCAGTGATCTCATGAAGGATTGCCGGCACTCGTTGGTGGAAGTCGCGGAGTTTCTCCAACTCGTCTTCGGTAATGGTCTGATATGGTGCCCGGCGATGGCGTCGGGCGAGGCCGGCCACTTCGAGCGAGCCGTGCAAGCCGGCGTCGAACCCGCCCTTGAACATGCCTACCAGCTGGAAATAGGGCATGTCAATCCGACGAACGATTTGCCGGGCGACTTCCAGCTTTCCGGCTGTGATGGCGTTCCAGTATTCCTGCGCGACCTCCGGCTGAAAACGCGCGAAGGCGGAGAGGTAACCGACTGCACCGTAGTTCACCAGATCGAGGTGGTTTTGCTTCTGTCCGCCGGCAATGACCGCTTTGGAATCGGAAAGCAGCGAGGCCAGCGCCCGGCCGAAGGGTCCGCAAATGTCGTCTTTGACGGCCACGACCGCCGGCACCTCCAACAGCTTCCTGCACAGCTCCATCCCGAAGCCCATAGGACCACGCGGAGCAAGGAAGTTGGTGACGCACATCACTGGCAGAATTTTGCCGATTTCACGGTAGTGGGCTGCAAGTGTCTCCGGCGTGGTCGAGCCACCCCAATCCGGCGGCAACGCCATGTAGCAGTCGGCCCCGCACCGCCGCGTTTCGCAGGCGAACTCCCGCGCGGCGTTGGTGGCGAAGTTGTGATCGGCCACAATCACCGCCGCCCGGCGATTCACCTGCTTGAGCACGGCGAAGGTCACCTCGGCGAGCTCGCGCTCTGTCAGACAGGCGTAGTGGCTATCGCCAGCCGTGAGCATCAACACCGAATTTCCCCATGCAAGATACCGCTCGACCATGATTGCCAAATGGTCGTAGTCGATTTCCCCGTCCGGCAGGAATGGCGTGCAAATCGATGGTATCGGTCGGGCGAAAAGTGCTTTGAAGTCGTTCATTTCAATTGGAAGGCGAAAGTTCTGGTGGCTGGGGTATGCCGTGTTCCAGTCGGGCGAGAAGTGTCAGCGCAATGGCCAGGCAGACCAGCGTGCAGGCGACCATGATGTTCGTGGCATAGCCCAAGACCCCGGTTGCGAAGATGTTGCTATATAGCGTGGTCAGGATTCCCGCGGTGTAGGTGGCGAGTACCACAAGGACCATTCCGGGATGGAGCAGTCCGCAGTTCTCCTCCGTGCCGTCCAGAATGCGCCGCAGCCGGCGGACAAGGCGAATCCTCAGGGCGATCCAGATGGCGTCTCCGACGAGCGCAAGGATGGTCGGGGCAACTAGATATTGACGCAGCAGTCCGGGTTCGCCGGCAGTACGCCATCGGCAGTGCCAGAGCGCATAGAGTGGCAGGAGGATGGTAAAGAGGAGGAAGACGGCGTCGATGCATGGCAGGCTGCGTCGCAACGCCGATGGGGAGACGGGCCTGACCGACAGGGACTCCATCACTTCGTGACCAGATTTCTCCCAACTGGCCGGCGCCGCGTAGTTCTTCAGTCCGCCGTTGCGACCCCACTCACGGTAAAGCAGATAGCCGAAGAGCACCGCGAGGAGATACCACGGCATCGGCCACGGCGACGCATAGAGGTAGGCGAAGTTCGCGTCGCCTTTGTCCGCGTAGTGTGCCTTGAGCAGGTCGAAGACGCCTCCGGCCACGATGCTCATCAGCATGAAGCAAGTGGAGCGCAGAAGCGCTTGCATCGAGCAGAAGGAGCCGAAACGCGATTTCGGGAAAAGCACCATGAGGGAGGGCAGACTGCAGATCTGGAACATTCCGGTAAGGCAAAGTCCGAAAATTGAACCGGCGACGCTCACCCCCGCATAGACCTGCGGCGGGATGACACCGAAGAGCCAGCGCAAGCACAAGGGCAATGTAATGGCCACGTAGAAGTAGTAGTAGAGCTCCACACGTAGCGGGTGCCAGCGGTTCACCACCTCGGCGAGCAGCACGGAGACCACCAGGATGCCCACGGTGCCAATGATGCCGACGAGTCCGTTCATCTTGCCGATCAGGTTGTCCGTGAGGCCCATCCTCTGGAACATATACAGCGAGAAGACCCCGGCGCAGCCCGCGCAGGCGACGCAGATGGTGAAGCAATAGCGATAGAGGTAGATGCGTCCGCAGAAGGACTCCTTGACGAAGACGCCCAGCCCCTTCCACTTGCCGAGCAGACGCTCCCGCCAGGGGCGCGTCTGCTCGGCGAGCTGCTCCTCCGTCAGCGGCGGGTACTCGCCCTCCTTCACGAAAAGGCAGAAGAACGACACGCCCACCAGATAGAGCAGCGCGACGCCCAGGTAGAGCAGCGTGGGATGCGTGGCGACATATTTAAATAGGAAATAGTGGAAGAGCGATGGGCCGGCAGTCAGACCAATCTTGAAGGCCGCCATCGCGGCCCCAAAGAATTTGACGGGAATGATGTCATTGAAGATGTACCAGATGACCGAGTTCACCCACATGTTGAAGAACTGGAAGAGGAACATCGCCAGACCGATGGCAACCACCGTCATAGTCACAGGTGCGGCACCTGTCCACGCCGCCAGGCGGTTTCCAAGCTGACCAGAAAGGCCGAACATCACCAGCGAGAGGACGATTGGCGGCATCGACAGGAAGATGTATGGAATGCGCCGCCCCCATTTCCCGCGGTGCCAGTCGCTGACCACGCCGATATATGGGCAGACGGTCATGTTGAGCACCTGCCCGATGGTGGTCAGCAGGAAGACCTTCGCCGTCTCGCTGACCCCCAACTCCTTGAGCTGCACTGGAAGCATGATGCTGGGCAGCTGCGTGCCCACGGCGATCACTGCGCTGCCGATGACGACCCAGAAGAGCACGAAGAAGAGCCGCGGCAGCGTATAGGTCAGCGTGCCGCAGCGGTAGGTGGTGGCAGGGTGGGTGGTCATGGCAAAAGGCTCACAATTGGTGTCGGCGGGGGCTGAACGACGCTTGAACGCGCGGTCTTCTCAGGAGCCGGGTACAACGGCGCAGCATTTGCTCTCCGGAGAGTAGATCCCGAGTTGCTTGAGAATGAGAATCGCCATCTGGAGATGGCCGTAGGGGCCGGGGTGGAGGGGCTCGGCCAGCCAGCGGTCAAGCGTCTCCGGGGCGGCGGCGTGCTCCTCCCAGAATTTGCGGTGATCCACCAGAATCGTGTCCTCCGAAGCGGCAACCTCGCGGATGACGTTGTTGTAGGCGGGGAACTCGTTGTAGCGCTTGAGATAGCCTTGATAATAAATGGAGGAAGTATCCTTCAACAACTGCATCGTGTTGTAGGTCTGAAGGATGGGAATGGCACCGTCTTGCCGGACTCGCCGCGTCAGTTCCGTGAGGCGTTCGCGGAACTGCTCAAGGCCGCCACAGTCGTCATTCACGATGTCATTGCAGCCGATAAGCAAGAACACCACATTGGGATGATGGCGGCGCACCAGCCGGTCATAGAAGCCCTCGCTGACAAGATGAAGCGAGGTGGCGCCATCCACGCCTGCGTTGATGACGCAGTCCAGATGATACGACAGCTCCGTGCGGACGCGCTCCTGGAAAATCTCCGCGAAGCTTCTCCAGCCGTGGGTGTGCACGGCGCCGTGGGTGATGGAGTCACCGTAGAAAAGCCACGTCCAAGGTGTTCCCCGGACCGCAAAATGTTCGGCGATGCGGCCCAGGTCGGCCTCGCTTTTGGGTCCCGCGAGGAGTGGCAGAACCGCCCCCAGCAGGATACTGGCAAGTTCCTTTTTCATGGTTGCTCTTCGTTACATGTGTTTCCACTGGATCTTGAAGCCTGCGGGGGCGGTGCCGCGGATGACGTCCAGCGCCTCGGGATTGAGATGAAAACGGTAGCTCTCGTACAGTTCGACCTCATCCAGTTTTCCCGCCGCGCGGAACTCCTTGAGTTCCTGCTGGAGGTCGTAGTCTTGCGGGCAGTCGTCCCCCAGTTCACGGAAGATGCCGATTTTGACGGGACGGCCGCCCGTGACCTCGGGCGTGAAGTAGTCCGAGAAGTCGGTTCCGTTCCTGAAGTTCTTCCCGATCATCATCACGCCGTCGATGGAACCCTCCCGGAACATCTGCCTGTACGGCCATGGCATAGGCCCGAAGGTGTCATTATATGTCGGTTCATCTGCCATTTCCGGCGGCATGGGCGCCGAGAAGAAGATGGGACGATTCCTCGAAATCGCCTTGCAGCGCCGGAAGAACTCCGCGATGGCCTCGGCGCGGATCTGAAAGACGGCGGCGACATCTTCGTCGCTGCCGGCAAAAGCACGGCCGCTGCGTCGCTCGAAAATCGCCATGACCTCGGGGTTATAGCCAAAGTCCCGGCCATCCCAACGTCCGCTGTGACAGCGTGTGTTGAACATGAAGCCGTCGAAGGGATAGGCGGCCAGCTCGGCGAAGCGTGCCACCTTATGTTCCATGGCCTTTGGCACGGCAAACTCCGCCACGCCATAATAGTATAGCCCCTGCTCCGAGATATGGGCTGCAAAAGCGTCCATGTTATGGACATACCAGGGATCCAGCAGCACCCATCCGTCCAGGCGCTTGAAAGTCTTCCGCTCTGCCGCCATCAAGTCCTGAGGGGCGTATTTCAGTCCGGCGTCGTCATAGAGGCTCTCCCAGCCCCAGACCTCCATGCCGTATTTGTGGCCGAGGCGGATGGTCTCCAGGCAGGGGTTGTAACGGCGATAGGTCTCCTTCAGCCACTGCGCCTGCTTCCGAAAGGCGTAATGATATGCATCATCGCAGCCATACTGCCGGGAGACGGCGGTGGGATAATGCGTTAGCCCGCAGACATTTGCCCGGAAGTAGATTTTGCGGATGCCGCCCTCCGACATATTTCGGATGAGTTTCTCATATTCCTCTTGCGGATAATAGTCCTCGGGACCATCATGGCAGAAGAACGCGCAGTCCAAAAAGTCGATGGTCGAACTGACCAGCAGTTCTTTTCCACCCGGCGTGCAGCCAGTCCGTGTGGAATCCGTTGTTGACTGGGAAGGCATGGAGGGGGTTAACGTTGCGTGTGCGTAGAAAAAAGGCGACAGGAAATAATGTAGCAGATAAGCAGAAATTTGCCGCCGCAGACAACCTAACGTTCCTGCGGCGGCAAGAACTCAACAACTCATCTCAAGGAACTTAGAGATTTTCAAAAGCAAGGGAATAGGAGAAGGCATCGAAGTCACTCTGGGTGTTTGCACTAGCATGCCCGTCAGCAAAGCCGACATTGGCGCGCTTCTCGTGGGCCAGCGCAACTCTGTATCCCCCCGCCTCAACCATTGCAGCGTTGTAATAGTCAGCAGGGAAGCTAAAATTGTAACTGTCCAGCAGGAGCCAGGTGAGGTTCGGGTAGTCCAGTTTGTTCACACGAATGGTGCTTGCCCCACCCACTGTGCTGGTCGAGAAGGCGTCGGCTTCAACATCCTTGGTGTTTCCGCGGTAGTTCAGGCCGTAGGTGAAGGCATTGAAGCCAGTGTAGTCGAGGATGGAAATCTTGTCGATGTTGCTGAACGCGGCGGAGTCCGGGCAGTGAACCAGACCGGCATCCAGCTTGTACCCTGCATCAAAAAGGGCAGACGCCCAGCCGCGAGCCGGCACATTATTCGAGTCCAGGGTGCGGTCGACCGAGAGACGGCCGTTGTGGTCGTTGAAATACATGGTGAGCGAAATCAAGTCCTGGCGGATGTTGCTCATGCAAGTGACGGCGCGGGCCTTGGCGCGGGCCTTGGAGATCGCGGGTAGCAGCATTCCGGCGAGGATGGCGATGATCGCGATGACGACCAGCAGCTCAATCAGAGTGAAGGATTTTTTCATTGGTTTTTTCCTGTTTGATTTGGGGTTGGTTTGGGAGTGACTTGGTTGACAAACGGACAAATGTCCAGATTCTTACGGAGAAACAAAGTTAGGTTGATGGTGGAGTTGTATTGAAAAACAATTCAATCTGCGTTTGAAAAACTCAGGAGGTCTTGGGAGTATCGTGCTTCTCTCGGCAGTCGTGGATGAAACGGGCGATGGTGCGGGGAGAGACTTGGAAGAGTTTGGCGATTTCCGCACCGGTGAGACCATGGGCGGTCTGCAGCTGAAGCACAAGTGCATCCATGCCAGGAGTATCCAAAGACACCCGCGTGGCCGACTGCCGAACGTGCTCGAGTTGCGAAGGCGACCAGCTTGCCGGACGTCCGCGCTTGGAAGTGGTGCCCTTTCCCAGCTCGCTCTGCTGGAAATGGCGGTTCAACCACTGCGTCAGGTCTTCCGCGTGGAAGTGCGTGTCCAGCAATTTGAAGACCTCGGCGGCATTCCCGGCGCAGATGCCCTCGAAGAGTGCATGGTGCTGCCGACGCGCCTCCTGGTAGTTCCACTCCGCGTCCTTCTCATGGGCGGAGTAGTATTTCTCCGCTTCGCAGGTGATGGCAAAAGCCACCAGCTGGACGTAGTCGAAGAGGTGAATCAGGAGATTGTCGTGGGAAAGCCCCACCAGCGCGGTGTGGAAGGCAGTCTCCAGCTCCGCGAAACGGGGGAAGTCGCGGTTCTTCGCGGCCTCGTCCTGCTCGGCCAGGATCTTCTCGATGGCGGCTCGCTCTTTGGCGGTGATTTTCCGGCCCATGCTGACCTGAGCGGCCTCGTGCTCGATGAAATAGCGCAGGTAGTGCGCGATGTCCAGGTCATCGGCACTATACTCTGTCACCGAATAGCCGCTCTGGGGCTGACGGCGCAACACGCCGGTGCCCTCCAGAGCCAGCAGCATTTCCCGCGCCTGCGCACGGGAGGCGTTCAGATGAGCGGCAAGCGTCCGCTCGCTCAGCCGTCCCTTCGGCAGCTGGTCGCGGATGTAATCCTGGATTTGCTTTTGCAGATTCGTCATTGGAGCGAAAAGAACGTCTCTGACTGGTAAACCAGTTTGTCACATCACTAATTATAGTAAATTTTTGGGAAAATTCAAATGTAACTTAAGAAAAATGATAATATTTTGACAATTTTACCGATGCTCAAAAAGGGCCTTTCGGTTGGTTTTCGAGCTAAATTGTCTTAAATAACTAAAATTTCAAAATGCTATTAATTTATTTAATATCAATTATTTAAATATATCATTCAAAACTGCTATTTTATGACAAAACTGTTGGCAGAACTCCTGGACCACAGTTTCGGTTTTCCACCTTCTCCTAGCATCCGCCCTTGATTTTGCCGTTTGCACTGTCCCTAACAGTATTTATTTGGCTATGTTCCCCGCAAGGGTACCTAACTAAGCCGAGTTTTCAAACAGCAGGGGTACGGGGGCAGGCCCCCGTAGGATTGTAGAAGTGCAATTAGGTGCCATCTCGGGAACAAGCGCTTTATTTTAGGAATTATACCGTTAACTTGGAGAACAAATCTGGAGGTGAAAGAGGGAGGGTCGCGCTCCAGCGCGCCCTTCGAGTAAACAAGAGAAAGCCTTATAAGAATTTACGTAACTGTTCAGTAGGGAAAATCCTGCCGCCGCTACGCGGCTCAGATTTTGTGTGGGCGCTTGTCCGTGGGTTCCGC
>JAFZWH010000090.1 GCA_017617415.1 Victivallales bacterium
ACCATGAACTGGCAGAAACTCTTGAGCAGAAGCGCGTCCACATTGTCTGGCGCAAATGCCACGCAGGAGGTCGCATGAACCAGCGCCTGCTCGTAATGGCCTTGTTTTGCCTCTGCCACACCCAGCGACATTTCTTTGCCCAGGTCAGTTCGGTCGCAGGAGAGCAGAAACAATACGGAAACGCATAATAATATCTGGAAAAACTGTCGCATGGTGGATTTTATGATTCGTTTTCGCATCATAAATTGGAGGCTTTCTTCAATTTGTGGTACGGTTTAGCATTTCGGTGGCGTGTGCCACGGCGGTCGCATCATCCATCGTGGAACCGAGCATCCGCACGATTTCTGCGGTGCGGTCAGCGTCGTCAATCCGATGCATGGTGGTGATGGTGCGGTCGTCTTCGGTATGCTTTTCGACGAGGTACTGCGCGTTGCCGGCGGCGGCGATCAGCGGGAGATGCGTGATGGAGAAGACCTGGTGGTGGGCGCCGACGGCATGCAGTTCGGTGGCCACGGCACCTGCAGTGCGACCTCCGATGTTCGCGTCGATTTCGTCAAAGACGAGGATGGGGAGGTCATCCACTTCGGAAAGGACGGTCTTGATGGCGAGCATCACACGGGCGACTTCGCCGGAGGAGGCGGCGTGGCGCAAGGCGGAGATGCTCTCGCCCTGGTTGGGCGCGAAGAAGAACTCGCAGGCGTCGGAACCCGTAGAGCCGGGCTTTGCCGCCTCCAGACGCACCTCGAAGGCGGCCTTGAGGAAACCGAGTTTATGCAATTTCTCCACGATGGCGGGAGCCAGTCGGTCTGCGGCCTTTCGCCTGGCTTCGGAGAGCGTCTTGGCCGCAACCTGGTAGGTCTTTTGTGCGGCGGACTCCTCTTCGCGCAGCCGAGCCAGTTCGGCGGTGCGGGTGGAGGCACGCTGAAGCCGTGAACGCAGACGCTCGGCGGTCTCCAGGACATTTTGCAGAGTGGGGCCGTAGCGGCGCTTGAGCTTCTGGATGAGTTCAATGCGCTCGTCCATCTCGTGAAGCGCCTCCTCGTCGAGTTCCACCCGCGATGCGTAGTCCTCCAGTTCACTGGCGAGGGAAGAGCACTCCTCGGAGAGGAGATTCAACCGGTTCAGGAAACCGCTGGTGTTCTGCGGGTCGAGTTCGGCGAGTTCCTCGGCGGCACGAATCCAGGGGACGAGCGCCTCGACCATTGACTGGTCGCTCTGCGAGAGTCCCTGCGCGAGTTGTCCCGCCAGTTCGCAGCGTCGTGCGGAGTTGGCGGCGAGACGGTGGCGCTCCAGAAGCGTTTCCTCTTCGTCGGCAGTCAAATGCGCCTGGTCGATTTCCTTGAGCTGATGTGCCAAAAGCGCGAGTTCCTCGGGGGCCAGCCCCTCCGAAAGGAGTTCTTGGAGTTTTCGGTGCGTCTCCGTCAGATGCGCCCAGCCTTCGGCGACTTTCGCAACTTGCGTTTGGAGTCCGCCATACAGGTCTAAAAGGCGTAATTGTTTGGCGGGCAAGAGCAGCGAGTGGCTGTCGTTGGGACCATGGATGTCGATGAGGTGGTCGCCAAACTCCTTGAGGATGGCGGCGGTGACGGGAGAGCCGTTGATGAAGGCGCGGCTGCCGCTCTCGGTGATGACCCGCCGTAGCAGCAGGCGGTCTTCCTCGCATGGCGGCAGGCCGTATTCCTCCAGTTTCCGCGCCAGTTCTTCGCGAAGTGCGGAATAGTTGCCAGCCAGCCGCACGACGCCCGAGACCTCGCAACTTTTCGCTCCCCGCCGGATGCTTGAAGCCGTCGCACGTCCGCCCGTCAGCAGGTGCAATGCCCCCAGAATCAGGGACTTGCCTGCGCCGGTTTCGCCGGTGACGGTGTTGAAGCCGCCGTCGAACTCGACATGCAGCTCCGGCACCAGCACCAGATTTCGGATGTACAGAGATTCCAGCACTCTTTGGGAAGTTGAAAGGTTAAAGTCCTGAAGACCAGGGACCAGGGACCTGAGACCTGAACTGGGTCCCCCAAACTTTACCCTTTACCCTTTAGACTTTAAACTTTGAATTAGGGCAGTTCCACCTGACCTGGTTCCAGTCCCAAGGGCAGGGCAGTGGGCCGTTCGCACTTGCTCTTGAGTTCCACGCGGGCGCCCAGGTCGCTGGACTTCTGGAAGGAGAGCATGATTTCCAGCACGTGGTAAGCCAGGTCGCTGTTCACGCGGTGAGGACGTCCCACCTGCATGGAGTACGCCATCTCCGCCGCGCCGATGGAACGGCTGTTCTCGCTGTAGATGTGGCTCAGCGGGACATCCTTCCAGCCGTCATAACCGGGACGGAAGAGCTGCACGGGACCGCCGAAGGTGTTGGGGTCCGGGACCTTCATCGAGCCCTCGGTGCCGTAGATTTCAATCGGGGAGTGACCATGCGCATAGACGTCGAAGCTGGTGATGACGGTGATGAGCGCGCCATTCCAGAACTCAATGATGCCGGTGAGGTGGGTGGGGATGGTCACGGGGTAGCGGTCGTAGGGCTTGTATTTGTCCTTGTAGGTCTCGGAGACCTCGGCGCCCAGCGTGCGGAAGTCATAGAACTTCTTGGTCACGGCGGTGACCGCCTTGGCGGGACCCAGCAGGTTGACCAGCGCGGTCATGTAGTAGGGACCCAGGTCGAGCATCGGACCCGCGCCGTAGTCGTAGAAGAAGGGCGCCTGACCCCACTTCTCCGGACCACGACCCATCACGATGGCGGTGCCGGTCATGGGCGTCCCAATCCAGCCATCGTCCAGCAACTTACGTGCAGTCTGCTGACCGGCCCCCAGGAAGGTGTCGGGGGCGGTGCCGACGCGCAAGCCAGTCTTCTTGCCCAGTTCATAGACCTGCGTGGCTTCGGCAAGATCCACGCCGAAGGGCTTCTCCGAGTAGAAGTTCTTGCCAGCCTGGAGGCTCTCCATGCCGATCTTGTTGTGGACCTGCGGGGGAGTCAGATTGATGACAATCTCAATCTCGGGGTTGTTGTAGATGTCCTCGTTGGTCATCGCCTTGACACCATACAGCTCCTCCTTCTTCTTGGAGCGCTCCGGGATGATGTCCGAACAGGCGACCACGTCCAGAATCGGGAACTTCTGCGAGGCCTTGAAGTAGGTGTCGCTGATCATCCCGCAGCCGATGATGCCGACTTTTGTGCGTTTCATTTAGGTAAGTCCTCTGATTTTGAAACTCGAATTACGAATTATTTGTTCCCGGTGGCCAGGCCGTTCTCGGTCATGTACTTGTAGCTCTGGCGGACGGCCTCCCACATCTCGATGTTGCAGTAGTCCAGTTCGACGATGACGGCCTCCAGATGCTCCGGGGCGACGGCGACGAGGTCCTTGATGGGCAGCGTGCCAGTGCC
>JAFZWH010000091.1 GCA_017617415.1 Victivallales bacterium
CACCCCGACT
The DNA here is from genome assembly GCA_017617415.1 of Victivallales bacterium. Taxonomy (GTDB): domain Bacteria; phylum Verrucomicrobiota; class Lentisphaeria; order Oligosphaerales; family Oligosphaeraceae; genus RGIG1601. Next base: position 11 of record JAFZWH010000091.1, read on the forward strand.
GCGCGACCACCGAGGCGGCGTGGTCCTTCACCCCGCAGGACACCGAATGCTACGAGGCCGCAAGCGGCACTGCGGCGATCACCGTGCTTCCCGCGACGCTGACCGTGACCGCGAACGACGCGACCCGCGCCTACGGCACGCCCAACCCGCAGTTCTCGTATGAAATCACAGGCTTCGTCCTGCGCGAGGACGCGGGCGTCCTCGAACAGCAGCCCGCCGTCACCTGCGAGGCAACCGAGACCTCCGTACCCGGCGACTACGCGATCACCGAGAGCGGCGCACTCGCAGCCAACTACACCTTCCAGTACATCGACGGCACGCTGACCATCACGGCACGGATAATCACGATCCAGGCGAATGACTGCTCCAAACGATTGGGTTCCACCGATCCAGAGCTGACCTATCAAATCATTGGTGAAGAGCCGGTAACTGACAATGCCATTAGCGGATCACTTACTCGTGAAAGTGGCGAAACAATCGGCATTTACCGTATTTTGCAAGGAACCTTGACAATTTCGGACAATTATGCCATTGTCTTCTATCCGGGAGTGTTCACCATTCAGCCTTCGGAATTGGAAATTGCCACCGATGATTCAGGGAATCCACAGTTGTTCTTCGACGAAATCACCTACGGCGAAGAGTTAGATGGCATAGGACAAATTCATGGGACCATCATCTCCACGGCCACAGGCGAGGAAGTCCCAGGCACCTTCCACTGGGAAAGGGATGGCGAGATCCTGCCGGCAGGTGAACACGAACTAACCTGGATCTTCACACCAGACGATGAGGAAAAGTACTCTCCGATTCAGGGAGATACGATCCTGACTGTCCATCCAGCGCTTCTGACCGTCCAGGCACAAGATGCCGAGAGGGAATATGCCCAGAAGAACCCGCCGTTTGCTGTAGAAATCACTGGCTTTGTTCTGGATGAGGACATTTCTGTGCTACAGACTTTGCCTGTGGCGACTACCACGGCGGACCGCCAGTCATATCCAGGCGAATACCCCATTACTGTAGCGGGCGGAGTGGCCAAGAACTACCGCTTCGACTACCACGAGGGCACACTGACCATCTTCAAAGCAAAGTTGTCGCTTGTTAACGGCAGTGGGAATTATGCATTTCTCAGCTATGGTCAGAGCCTCAGCGAAGCTGGAATCTATGATCCATACCTTTACGACGAAGCGAATCGAGAAGTCCATGGCACTCTGACTTGGCTGGAACCCGACTACTGCCCCGATTGCGCAACCACTTCCGCCGAGGCTATTTTTACGCCAGATGACCAAAGCCGATATGCCCCGGTCGTCACTACCGTCAACATCGGTGTTTTTCCGACACTGTTGGGACTAGCCTGCAATGGTTTCACCCGGGAATACAACCAGGAAAATCCGAAACTGACCTACATTTTCTTTGATTTTGTTCTGGGTGACACGGAGGAGACGGCAGTCACCTCCAAGCCAGTGATGCACACCGACGCCGAACTCACCAGTCCCCCCGGCTATTATGGAGTTTGGGCAAGCGACTATGCGGCACCGAATTATATCATCAGTCGCAGTGACGCAATTGTCGAAATCACCAAAGCTCACCTGACCGTTGGACCGCTTGGAGTCAACGCCACGGACCTCGTTTACGGGCAGTCCCTCAATGAAAGTGATATCTCCGGTCAGATCATCCAGTTTAACAAGTCGCCGATCACCGAAGTCCCGGGGACCTTCGCATGGGAAACGCCCGGTATCATTCTCCCCAGCGGGACTTCAAGGCAGAAATGGATATACACTCCAGAGTACGAAGCAGGCTACGAACATCTGGAGGGATATGTAGAGGTTCGAGTTCATCCCGCACCGCTGACCGTAAGTCTCGCCAACGCCACCCGTCTCTATGGTGAAACGAATCCCGACTTCACTTACGCGCTCACGGGCTTTGTCGGAGAAGAAGATGCACAAGCTCTTCTTGCCCAGCCATTGGTGGAGTGTTCCGCCACTCCGACTTCGGATGTTGGCGAGTATGCTATTCGTTGTGCTGAGAATGAAGACGGCAACTACCAGCTGGTCTGCCAGGAAGGACTTCTGACCGTGCAGCCGCGTCATCTTGACATTGCGGCCAATTCATTAACCAAGAGCTACTTGGATGAAGACCCAGAACTCACCTATAGTACCTCGGGCGATGGTCTGGTAAACGGCGATGTCCTTACAGGGAAACTGGAACGCGACCCCGGTGAGACGGCAGGTCAATACACCATCCGTCAAGGCACTCTCATGGCTCCGGAAAATTACGACACGCAATTCACCAATGGCACCCTCACCATCGCAAGTCTCAAGCCAGTACTCATTGAAGCGCATGGTTCCGAGTTCATCTACGGGCAGACCATCGGAGAAAGCGACTACGGGGCAACTTTCGCCAATCCCGTGACAGGCGAAATCATTTCCGGAACCCTTACCATCGAGGCCCCGGAGTTCCGCCCCTGGGCAGGAAGTGCCAAACATCGAGTGTATTTTCAGCCGGACGAGGCAGATAAATACACCACTGCCGAGGCAGTCGTGCGCTTTACCATCCTTCCTCGGCCACTTCATGTTTCCTTGACACCACCCATAGTCAATTATGGACAAAACCTGACAGAATTTGACTATGCCATTCAAGCCAGCGATGTCCTTCCAAACGATGAAATCACGCTGTACTTCCCGTTGCTGGAAAACGGAACTTCTTCCTTGGGAGTCGGTTCCTATCCTGTCATCGCCACGGTGCTTGCCGCTGACCGCAATGTTGCCCATTCTTACGAAGTCGTAATGGATGAGACCTGCCTGACCGTCTTGCCTGCCACCATCGAAGTATATGCCGACCACTTGACGACATCGCCTGGCGCCCCCATGCCGGAACTCACATTTACCTTGCAAGGCAATGACTTCGAGGACACGACCACGCTTGCGGAAACACTCACGGGCAGCATGGCATGCGAAGTGGACATGCAATGTCGTGGCGTGTATCCGGTTACCCAAGGAACCCTGGCAACAGATGGAAACCACACGCTACTATTCCACGATGGAAGCCTCACGGTGCGAGATCAATATATGGATGTGCTGGTGGATGCGCAGAAATACGCCACGGTCCGCGATAAAGCGGTTTTTTCCACCCAGCTTGGTGACTGCGACGTCGGCATCTCGACAGTTGACCTGAAGCCAGACGAGACCCTTTTCGAAGACTTCCAGACCGCACTTCCGGCATTGCAATCGGGCGGAACCTTGTGGCTTGCGCCTGGCGAGCCTCCACTTCGTGATGCAAAAATACGACTTGGGCAGAGTCTTTCCATCCGTTGCAACCAGCTGGGAGATGTCACGGCGAGCAGTCGTCTCTGCGGTGAATTGGAAGCCACACCTGGTCTTGGGCAGTTGATCTTGGCCAACCTGGAAATTGTGAACAACCTCAATGGCGGAAGTGCCCTAAATCTTCACGCGACACCGGAAGTCTTTGATTTGGAAGTCAAAGGATGTACTTTTGCCGCTGATCACGCGGTGATATTGGGAGATTTCACCCACGCTCGCCTTTTTGCGACAGATCTGCTCTACCGCGACTGCGGCCTTCGACTCCTTCCGAACACTTTCTGTCACGACGCAGTGCTTCAGCTGGATGACCTTAGCTTCACTCACGAGGAATCGCCCGAAACGACCTTTTGGCATATCTACTGTGAAAATGCCGTCGTGACAGGCGATGAAAATGCCCCCATCCAACTGAGGTCATGCGTATTCGATGGCATTTCACCAAACTCCGACGTCACCTGGGAAGCCATCCGGTGTCATCTTTACGACGCAAGTGACGAGGAGTGCTCTGCCAACCACAGCTTCCAGCCGTAATCGATCCCTGTATCCGTCAACCGCATTGCGCCCCAGGTTTTCCTTCGAAAAACTGGGGCGCGTTTGTTCCTCCTGCCCCCTGATATCACCATCCCCGATGACAGATTATTGCCTGGACAGCACTTTTACAGCAACCTTGACCGTTTTTTCATCAAAAAAGGCTCCATTTTCCCTACAAAATCTGCATTATGCAATACATTATATGTTTCATCATAAAACGCTGACGGCACATCCAAATCAAATCTGCGAACCGATGACTGACAACGAAGCAAAGAACACCGCCACACCGACCGACTTCATTCGGGACATTGTGCGCGAGGATCTGGCAACTGGCAAATACCGTCCGGAGGAAATCCGAACCCGCTTTCCGCCCGAACCCAACGGCTATCTGCATATTGGCCACGCCAAAGCCATCTGCCTCGACTTCGGTGTCGCAAAGGAGTTTGGTGGCAAATGCAATCTGCGCATGGACGACACCAACCCCGGCAAGGAAGACCGCGAATACTACGACTCCATCCAGGAGGACATCACCTGGCTGGGTTATGAATGGGATGGCGAGGTCAAGTTTGCCTCGGACTACTTTCCAAAGATGTACGAATTCGCCATCATCCTAATCAAGAAGGGATTAGCGTATGTGGACGACCAGAGCGCCGAGGAAATCCGAGCCACCCGTGGTACGCCCTTCGAACCCGGCAAGGACTCGCCCTGGCGCAATCGTTCCATCGAGGAAAACCTTGACCTCTTCGAGCGCATGAAGAACGGCGAGTTTCCCAACGGCTCCAAGGTGTTGCGTGCCAAAATCGACATGGCGAACCCCAACATCAACTTCCGCGATCCGGTGATGTATCGCATTCTCCACGAGGAACATCAGCATACCGGCAACCAATGGTGCATCTATCCGATGTATGACTGGGCACACGGGCTGGAAGATGCCTTGGAAGGCGTCACCCATTCGCTCTGCACGCTGGAGTTCGAGATTCACCGCCCGCTCTACAACTGGTTCCTGGAACCACTACCGCTACCCCACAAACCCCGCCAGATTGAGTTCAGCCGCCTGAACCTCAACTACACTGTGATGAGCAAGCGCAAACTCCTGCGACTCGTCCAGGAAAAGTATGTCTCCGGATGGGACGACCCACGCATGCCTACCATCCGCGGGCTGCGGCGTCGCGGCTACACGCCAAGTTCCATCCGCAACTTCGTCGCTTCGGTAGGCATTACCAAGTTCAACGGCGTCACCGATGTCGGCGTGCTGGAAAACACCCTCCGCGAGGAGCTCAACCACGATGCCCCGCGTTACATGGCGGTACTGCATCCCCTCAAGGTCGTCATTACCAATTACCCCGAAGGCCAGACCGAATGGCTTGACGCTGTCAACAACCCCGAAAAGGAAGAGGCGGGAACCCGTCAAATCCCCTTCGGGCGCGAAATCTACATCGAGCAGGATGACTTCAAGGAAGTCCCGCCGCCCAAGTACTTCCGCCTGACGGTTGGCAAGGAGGTGCGCCTGCGCTGGGGATACTTCATCAAATGCAACGAGGTCGTGAAAGACGCTGACGGAAAGGTTGTCGAACTCCATTGTACCTACGACCCGGAGACCCGTGGTGGCAATGCGCCGGATGGCCGCAAGGTCAAGGGAACCATCCACTGGGTCGAAGCCAGTCATTCCGTGTCCGCCACAGTTCGCGAATACGACCGCCTCTTCAAGGTTCCGGAGCCGGACGTCGTGGAGGACGGCCATGACTTCATCGAAAACCTCAACCCCGATTCATTGCATATCCTTGATGACGTCCGCATCGAAGTAGGTCTTGCCAAACTGCCCTCGGAATACCGTGTGCAGTTCGAGCGACAAGGCTATTTCGTGACCGACCGCTACGACCATGCCGAAGACCATCCCGTCTTCAACAAAATCGTTGGACTCAAGGACTCCTGGGCAAAAATCATCCAGAAGGACGCAGACAAATAGCGACAACTCTGGACAACGCCGGACAATTCTTTCATGAACACCTACGACTTCCAAGGACAGACAGCGTTGGTAACCGGTGGCACGCGTGGCATTGGCGCAGCGGTCACCCGGGCGCTGTTGAATGCCGGCGCGCAAGTCGTGGCGACCTACGGTGGCAATGTGGTGGCTGCCGAGGCATTCGCGGCTTCTCTTCCGAAAGAACAAGCAAGCCGTCTGGAGACCGCCGCATTTGATGTCGCCGATGAAAAGCAGGTCGAGGAGTTCTTCAAGGGCTTTGACCAAACACATGACCGGCTGGATGTGACGGTGAATTGCGCCGGAATCCGGCAAGATGGCGTTGTCGCGATGCTCCCCGAGGAATCTTGGCGACGGGTGCTGGCAGTGAACCTGGACGGTGCGTTCCATGTCGCCAAGCAGAGTGTCCTGCGGATGCTCACGCACCGCTACGGGCGCATCGTGCTTTTGACCTCGCCGATGGGGCGCATAGGCTGGATGGGGCAGGCGAACTACTCCTCCTCGAAGGCAGGTCTGGTGGCCTTCTGCAAAAGCCTTGCCAAAGAGGTCGCCCGCCGTGGCATCACCGTGAATTGCGTCTCGCCGGGCTTTATCGACACCGACTTCATCGGAAATCTTCCTCCTGAACAAAAACAGGAGTATGCCAAGTTGGTTCCCGTGAGGCGCTTCGGGACCCCTGAAGAAGTCGCTGATGCAACCCTGTTCCTCGCCAGCCGCAACTCCGCATACGTGACTGGTTCCGTCCTCGAAATCTCCGGCGGACTATAGGAATGAGGAATGAGGAATGAGGAATGATCGTTCTCGCTCGCCAGCGCGAACGGGGTGGGTGTCAGGCCCCTGCTGTCAGCGGGGGTTCGGAGGCGCAAGACCTCTGTAGAATTGCAGGGAACACACCCCGAAAAGATGCATTTTTACCCGTCCCGGAGCAATCCGGTTCTCTATCCACAAATAAACATAACCCGTAGGAAATCACGAAAAATGACAAAGAAGAGCTGGTTGGCTGTGATCCTCGCGCTATGCGCGTTCACCATGGTTGGCTGCAACCGGAAGAAAGTCCTCCATGTCTATATTTGGGCGGACTATATTTCTCCGGAACTTGTTCACAAATTCGAGGAGGAATTCAACTGCCGTGTGCAGCAGGACATCTTTGATTCCAACGAGATGATGTTCGCCAAGTTGCAGGCCGGCGGCGCTGGCTATGATGTGCTATGCCCCAGCCACTACTTCATTCACAAGATGGTTGGCTCCAACATGTTGCTGAAACTTGACAAGAGCAAGTTGCCCAACCTGGTCCACCTGGACGAACAAGTGACCTCAAAGATGGACGACACGGTTCTGGACTACTCCGTGCCCTACTTCATGTCCTACACTGGTCTGGGTTACAACAAAAAGCTGGTCAAGGACTTCGAACCCAGCTGGAACATCTTCAAACGTGAAGATCTCAAGGATCGCATGACACTGTTGGATGACTTCTCTGAAATCATCGGCGCCGCAGCCAAGCAGCTCGGCTACACCGCAGAGGAACTTGATGACCCCGATGGTGGCGATGCGAAGATGGACGAGGTGGTCAAATTGGCCTTGGAATGGCGCAAGAACATCATCAAGTTCGACAACGAACAATACAAGAACGGTCTTGCCACGGGTGAATTCTTGGTTGTGATGGGCTATTTCAGCGACCTCAGCCAAATTGTCGCGGAAAACGAAGACCTCGCCCTGGCGATGCCCCGCGAGGGTTGCATGATGAGCTGCGACATGCTTGCCATCTCCGCACACTCCAAAGAGCCTGATCTGGCTTACGCTTTCATCAACTTCGTGCATGAGCCGACCAACGCCGCCATTAACATCGCCGAGGTTTATGCCTATTGCCCAAACCGAGACGTCATCTCGCTGCTGGACGACGATGTCCGCAATGATGACTCGATCTTCGTCGACGAAGAAATCATCAGCCGTTCCGAGTTCATGCCGGAGCTTTCCGCAGAACAGGAGGAACGCCATCTCGACTACTGGCAGAAAATCAAGGCCGGCGACGCCTCCAAATAACGGCGACATTTCTCCTGCAACTGGTCCGTTACGTGGGGCGACCGCCCCGTGTCGTCCCGCGTAACCCCGCAGTTTTCATTCCACGTATCGACCCTACAATTCTACGGGGGCTGCAGCCCCCGACCCCCCTGCGCTCCTCATTCCTCATTCCTCATTCCATAATGTCTGTTCGCGTTCGTTTTGCGCCCTCTCCGACGGGGCAAGTTCACATCGGCAACATCCGTGCCGCCATCTTCAACTGGCTATATGCCCGCCATGTCGGTGGGACCTTCCTGTTGCGTGTTGAGGACACTGACCTGGAGCGCTCCACGCCACAGGCCATTGCTGCGCTCCTGGAGGTCATGGAATGGCTTGGGCTGAACTACGACGAGCCTATCTTCTACCAGACTACCCAGGCGCAGAAACACCTCGCGGCCGCCCGGGAGATGCTCTCCAACGGATTCGCCTACGAGGACAAAAAGGGCGGCGAAACGCCCGCGCTGCTTTTCCAATTCCCTTACGACACAACTGGAATCGCAGGTGTGGAGGAGGCTGGTCCCCAAGAACTTTCTCTGCACGACTCTGTTCCGCTGAAAGTTAGCCGCAAGGGCGTGGATTTTGCGACCGTCTCGCCGAAAGGCCGTCCTGCGCCCGGCGGTGCCACTTTGGCCGGTTTCAAGGATCTAAAGGCTTTCGATGCAGAAGGAAAACTCATCTTTGATCTGACTGAACACCTGGACGAAGTGGTTCACGGCAACGCATTCTTTGAATTGCCTGAAGCCCACAAAATCACCTACCTGCGCCGAACCATCTCCTACACCGACCTGGTCAAAGGTCGCATGACCAAGCCGTTGGACGCCCTCAAAGACTTCGTCATCGTGCGCAGCGACGGCTCGCCGGTCTTCCACCTGGCCAACGTGATTGACGACATCACCCAGGGAGTGACGCACATCATCCGCGGGGACGACCATGTCGAGAACACCTTCAAACACCTCTTCCTCTTCCATGCGCTCGGTGCGCCAGTCCCCCAGTATGGACATCTGCCGATGATCATCAATGCACAAGGCAAGCCCTACAGCAAACGCGATGGCGACGCCTTTGTAGGCGACTTCCGTGACAAGGGGTTCCTGGCCGACGCGCTTTTCAACTATCTCAGTCTGCTGGGCTGGTCGCCAGGTGACGACCGCGAAAAGATGAGCCGCCAGGAACTCATCGAGGCCTTCACGCTGGAACGGTGTCTGCGTGGCCCCTCGCAGATGGACCTCCAGAAGCTCACCAACCTCAACGGACAGTATATCGCCGAATTGCCCGCCGAGCAATTTCAGGAACTGGCGAAAAAACAACTTTCTGGCCTGCCCTGGGCCGACCAAGTCACCTCGCCACTCTTCGAGCAGGTCGCCACGTTCATGCAAAGTCGCGTGAAGCGTCTGGTCGATGTCGCACAGTGGGAATATTTCTTCACGGAATACCCCACCTGGGATCCAGCCGTCTGCGAGAAACTCCTCGGCAAGAACCCCGATGCCAAATCCGCTCTGGACACCCTTGTGAAGCCCTTTGCGGAACTGCCGGAATGGACTGCCCCCGCCATTGAACAGGCGGTCGAACACGCCGCCGAGGCCGCAGGCATCCCCCACGGCAAGCTCAACCAGCCACTGCGCGCAGCCGTGACCGGCACCAACATCGGCGCAGGAATCTTCGAGACCCTGGAACTCATCGGTCGCGACCGCACCATCAAACGACTTGAAAAAATCAACACAACTTGTTGATTATAAATCATTTATTCCATTATGCAGCAAAACCGCCTGCCAGTCATCGCCATTGTCGGACGCCCGAATGTGGGGAAATCCGCGCTCTTCAACGCCATCCTGCGGCGACGCGTCTCTATCGTCCATGAGCAAAGTGGCGTCACCCGCGATTGCGTGGCCGCCCCTGCCGAATTTCGCCATCGCCATTTTCTGCTGGTGGACACCGGCGGACTAGGAACGCTCAATGGAGAAAAACGCGTGGACCTCTTTGACGGGATGATCCGCGAGCAGGTCACCGAGGTCCTCAAGGATGCGGTTGCGCTCATCTGGGTGGTGAACTGCCAGGATGGCATCACTCCGCAGGACGAGGAGGTCGGGGCTTTTCTCCGCAAGTCGGGCAAGCCGCTCTTCCTGTGCGCCAACAAAGCTGACAATCGGGACCTGGCCGACCTCTCCTTGGCGCAGTTTGCCAAGCTCGGAGTCGAGCAAATTTGCCCAACCAGCTGCACGCATACCTACGGCATCGACGCCTTGTTGCTGAAAGTTCTGGCAGGCATCCCCCAAAGTACTGAACTGGATCAGGAGCAGGAGAAGCCCCTGCGCGTCGCCGTGGTCGGCAGACCCAACGTCGGCAAGTCTTCGCTGGTCAATCGCCTTATCGGCGAAAATCGAATGATGGTCTCCGACATCGCCGGAACCACCCGGGATGCGGTGGACCTCCCGCTGATCATCAAGCAAGACGGAGAGGAACTGCCCATCGTGTTGGTGGACACTGCCGGGCTGCGACGCAAAGGCCAAATTTCCACCGTCGTGGAGTTCTTCAGCGCAAACCGCACCGAACAGGCCATCCGCAACAGCGACCTGGTGCTCTTCATTCTGGACTCGCTGGATGTATGCACCACTCAGGAACGCCGCATTGGACGGCTCATCGCCGAAGCAAGACGCCCCTGCATCATGCTTGCCAACAAATGGGACCTCATCACCCAGGCGGGGCACGACCGCATCGACCTCTTCACCGACCATGTGCGTGCTTCCATGCCATTCATGCGTCATGCGCCAATCCTCCAGATTTCAGCCGCCAACGGCTACAACTTCAAGCGCATTTTCGAACTCATCCGAACGGTCAAGGCTCAGACCCGCGTGATGGTGCCCACCGGAGTCTTCAATCAATTCCTGCAGGACACCCTCCAGCGCAACCCGCCCACCTCCGTCGAGAACAAGCGCTTCAAGGTCTTCTACGGCACCATGACGCACAATCCGCCGCCGAAGTTCGTACTCTTCGTCAACGATCCAAAGCTCTGCCCGCAGAACTACCGCTCCTATCTCGAAAACCAGATCCGCGATGCGTTCTTCCCCGAAGCCGGACTGCCCATCTTCCTCGAACTTCGCAAGCGTGAGACGCCCAACGACAACACTGGCGCACGCGCCGCCGCCCGCGGCGTCGCCTTCCAGCGCGGCAAGAACAACTTCCACCGCGGCTCATTCCCTAAGCGATAACAACGGTCGTCAGGCCGGGACATCAGACGACAGACGACGGACGTCAGACGACGGACGTCGGACGTCGGACGTCAGACGACGGACGTCGGACGTCAGACTTTAAGCAACTTTAACCTTTAACCTTTAACCTTTAACCTTTGCTCGTCCTCGCCTCCAAGTCTCCGCGACGGCGGCGTTTTCTGGAAGACGCCGGAGTCGCATTTGTCTGTGACCCGGCGACTTCGCCGGAGACTCCTTGGGACGGCACCACTCCCCCGCAGAAGCATGTGCGCTCATTGGCAATTGCCAAAGCCACCGAAGTTGCCCAACGGCATCCCCATGACTTCGTGCTGGCTGCCGACACCATCGTGGTGAAAGACCAGATCATCTTCGGAAAACCCAAAGACCTGGCAGACGCCAAGACGATGCTCCGAACTCTCTCCGGCTCCAGCAACCAAGTCCTCACCGGTGTCGCTTTTTGCCGTGACAACCAAATCCTACGCAACTGGGTTGCCACCTCCACCGTGCGTTTCCGGGTTCTCTCCGATGCGGATATCGATCAATACTGCAAGTTGGTCAATGTCCTGGACAAAGCGGGCGCCTACGGTATCCAGGAACACGGCGACCTCATCATCGAAGGCATCGACGGACTGTGGAGCAATGTCGTTGGTCTGCCCATTGAGGAAGTCCTCAATGAACTTCGCGAACAACCCATTTAATAATATCATATCATACTAATAATCAAATAATTAACATCAATTTAAATCACCGATGACCGACCCTGCGAAATTCTTCAAACAGACCTCCGAGGCTCTTTGCCGTTCTTACGAGGATGGCCTGGCCATCAGTTATTTCCGTGACCGCGACTTGCCGCAACGCGACCAGGTTCTGGGCATCCTTGACGAGATGCTCGAAGTGCTCTTCCCTGGCTACACCGGACGCTATCGCATCGATCGCCGTACGTTGGACACCTACGCAGCCGAGCGTCTGGAACACCTCCACGCCGCACTCACCGAGCAACTGGCGCCCGCGCTTTGCTACCGTCGGCATCTGGAGACCCTGGATACCGCCGAAAACGAAGCGCTTCCGCCTTCGCACCGTAGAAAGGACGGCTCTGCTCCCTGCGGCCGCACCGTAAACCTTGAGCAACTGCGCCAGGAGGCAGCCGAAGTTTCCGCTGAACTTCTCGGCACCCTCCCCGCCATCCGTGAAATGCTCAAACTCGACTGCCAGGCCGCACTCGACGGCGACCCCGCAACTCGGTCGCTCGACGAGATTATCCTGGCCTATCCCGGTTTCAAGGCGGTCTCCATCTATCGGCTCGCGCACGAACTTTATGTTCGTCGTATTCCATTGGTGCCCAGAATTATGAGCGAATACGCACATACGGTTACCGGCATCGACATCAACCCCGGCGCAACGATTGGGAAGAGCTTCTTCATCGACCACGGCACTGGCGTGGTCATCGGCGAGACTGCCATCCTCGGCGACAATGTCAAACTCTACCAAGGCGTCACCCTCGGCGCTCTCTCCTTTCCCAAGGACGGCTGTGGGCATCTCATCAAGGGCACCAAGCGCCACCCGAACTTGGAGGACAATGTGACCGTTTACGCTGGCGCCACCATTCTGGGCAACGTGACCATCGCCCACCACTCCACCATCGGCGGCAATGTCTGGCTGACCAGTTCTGTCACCGAACCCTACAGCCGTGTCCTCTTCACACCCTCCGACCTCTCCATCGTTGTCTCCAAGCACCCGGTCGCCGGTGCAGACGGAATCCGAAAATAACCCAAGTTATTATTGACGGGAACCGTCCCCCGCATCTGTCCCTTTCAACCTTCCCTTTATTATACTTATTCAATTAAGGAACATGGTTCATCATCACGCTGAAGAGCCGCGTCACCCGCATGTCTGCGACCTCAAGACCGAATACCTCGTCAATCCCCTGGGAATGGATGAGCCTGTTCCGCGTTTCTCCTATCAGTTGGCCGGCGTCCTCGCACAGAGCGCTCGACAACTTCAGGTGAAGAACGACGCAGGAGATGTCGTGTGGGACTCCGGGTGGGTCAAGGATGGCTCCAGCCAGCAGATTGCGTATGCTGGCAAAGCCCTCAAGCCTTTCACCCGCTACCATTGGAAGGTGCGCGTGAAGGACGACTCTGGACAGGCCACCGCGTGGTCTTCCGAGGACGCCTGGTTTGAGACCGGTTTCTTGGACACGGCGTGGAAGCACAGCAAATGGATAACCTATTGGCAAGGTCCGCGCTACGATTTGGCGCCACAACTCTTTACATACAAATTCACGCTTCCCGCCAAAAAAATCGTCAAAGCACGCTACTACGGAACCGCATTGGGCGTCTATGAAACGCTCATCAACGACCGGAACATCACGGATTGGGTGTTTACCCCTGGCTGGACCAACTATTTCCACCGTGTTCAATATCAGTGCTTCGATGTGACAAGACGCCTCAAAAAAGGCGACAACGAGCTGCGCATTACCCTCGGCGGCGGATGGTTCCACGGACGCATCGCACACCACTGGAACAACGGCGAGGTCCCCTACGGCAAAAACGAGATGCTTCGCTGCGAAATCCATGTGACTTTCGCAGATGGCACCACGCAGGTCATCGGTTCCTCCCAGGCCTTCCAGACCAACAACCTGGGCGGTCCACTGCGCATGAGCGACATCTACGACGGCGAAATCTATGAGGCATGGCGCACGCCTGAATGGCTCGAAAAGACTGGTCCGTGGTTCCCAGCCATTGAGACGGACACGAAGGTCCGTATCGTCTGGAACTCCGGCGCCCCAATCCGACGCCTGCAACTGCGTCAGCCAGAGAAAATCATCCACCGCGGCGGCTCCACCTGGATTGTGGACTTCGGGCAAAACTTGGCTGGACGCGAACGCCTTACTCTCCACAACACCGTAAAGGGGCAGGCGTTGGTCATCAAACACGGCGAGATGCTTGACAAAGATGGTTCCGTCTATGTCGCCAACCTCCGTAGCGCCAAGGCCTTGACGGTATATACCGCCGATGACGCCCTGGTTGCGACCTACGAGCCGACCTTCACCTTCTTCGGCTTCCGCTATCTCGAAATCTCCGGCTGGAACGGAAGACTCACCAAGCAGGACGTCCAAGCCGTCGTCATCTCCAGCGACCTCCCGCGCACCGGACTCTTTGCCTGCAGCGACGAGATGCTCAACCGCCTCTACGAGAATGTCGGCTGGGGATTGCGCTCCAATTTCCTCGATGTACCCACGGACTGCCCGCAGCGCGACGAGCGGTTCGGCTGGACCGGCGACACCCAGGTCTTCTGTAACGCCGCCACCTATAATGTCTATGCACCAGCATTTTACGCCAAGTGGGTCGAGGACCTCAATCTCAGCCAACGGCCTGACGGTGCCTACCCATTCGTCGCCCCTGCTCCCAACCAAGCCTTCTCTCTGCCCGCCACCGGCTGGGGAGACGCGGCCATCATCGTGCCGTGGCGACTTTATGTCAAATATGGCGATATGCGCTTGCTGGAGAAGTTCTTCGACAATATGGATCGCTATCTCAAACTGGAGCTGAAAAACAGCAAAGGCACCTATGTGGTGGACAACGCACACTTCGGCGACTGGCTGCATATCGACGCGCCAACCTCCAAGGCGCTTATCGGCACCGCCTACTTCGCCGGTTCCAGCCGACTCCTCGCCCGCATTGCAAAGGTGTTGGGAAAAAACAGTGCGGCACGGCGGCTGGACATGCAATACCGCAAGGCTCGCGAGGCATTCCAGCAAAATTTCCTGAACACAAAAGGATTAAAGGAGAAGACGCAGACCGCATGCCTGCTGGCATTGCACTTCGACTTGCTCCCCGATAGTCTTGTCCAGCCTACCGTCAAACTGCTGGTCAAGGACATCACGGTCAATCGCAACCTGCACCTCTCCACGGGGTTCCTGGGCACCCCGCTGCTCCTGCCCGTCCTCACCCGCTTTGGACACCTCGACCTGGCCTACGACCTGCTCCTGCAGACCACCTACCCCGGCTGGCTCTACCCCATCACCCAGGGCGCCACCACGATGTGGGAACGCTGGAACTCCTACACGCACGAAACTGGCTTTGGCGACGTGAACATGAACTCCTTCAACCATTACGCCTACGGTGCGGTGGCGGAGTGGTTCTACGAGACCATCGCCGGAATCCAACCCATTGAGGATGATCCAGAGGCACTCGCATTCAAACATTTCCGCCTTGCGCCACAGCCGGGGAAACGACTCGACAGCGCCAACGCAGTCTTCTTCTCGCCATACGGGATGATTTCCTCCAGCTGGATGCGGGATAGACGCAAAAACACCCTTATCTGGAGCTTCACTGTTCCCGACAATACCACTGCCGAAATCACTCTTCCCGCGACGGAAGTCCTCTCGTTCTCCGGCAATTGCGAATTACAACACGATGACGCGGGACGGCTCGTCGCCCTCCCCGGCGAATACGAATTTGCCTTAAAACTTGAGCAATAATCTCTTTACATTGCCTTTTTTCTGGCAATTTGCTAAAAGAAGATTATGGTACATCTTGTTTTTTCATCCACCAACACTTAACCAAGGAGTCCCCTAATGCTGAAACGCACTTTTGCACTGTTGTTGGTTCTGGCGGGCGTTGTCGCCTTTGGCCAGAATGCCCTCCGTTATTCCATCACTGTCACCAAATTCAAGAATGAGGCCAACTGGAGCGGTCGATGGGACCTGGGCGACGCGTGGGGAACCATCCTGACGGATGCGCTGATGCAGACCAAGCGCTTCATCGTGTTGGGCGAGAGTGATATGCGCAATGCCGCCCTGGATGAACAGGACATGGCGCAGAGCGGCCGCGTTGCGCAAGGCAAGATGACGCCCCAGGTTGGCAAGATGACTCCCGCGCAGCTGTTGGTCAAGGGCTCCATCACCCATGTTCAGGAGACCGCAGGCGGCGGTGGCGGAATCGGCTTCAAGGGAATCCGTCTCGGAGGCGACAAAGGCAGCGCCGAAATCAACATCACCATCTATGTGGTGGACTCGCAGACCGGACAGGTGAAGGCATCCAAGAGCGTCGTGGGCAAATCCGGATCGAAAGGCATTTCCATCGGTTACTCTGGCAATGCGCTCGGCGGGCTGACCGGCGACCTCGGCGGCTTTGAGAAGGACAACATGGGTCTCGCCACTGCCGACGCGGTTAACCAGGCAGTCGAGTTCCTCATCGCACAACTCGACTCCCTCCCCTGGCAGGGAACTGTTGTCGTGGCAAAAGAGGATAAAGTCACCATCAACCGCGGAACCCGCGACGGCGTGGCCGTCGGAATGAAATTCGACGTCGGAACCAGCGAGATTCTCACCGATCCAGACACCGGCGAGGTGCTGGACGAGGAGCTGACCTCCGTCGGAACCATCGAGGTCACCTCCGTCAAGGAGAAGGTCGCCACCTGCAAGGTCATCTCCGGCAGTGGCTTCGCCAAAGGCATGTCCGTTCAGCCGCACCAGGCGGAATAACATGTAATATGTAATGCGTAATTGGGCGCCGCGCTTTCCAGAGCGCGGCGTTTTTTATGTCCAGAGGGACCCAATAGCCCCAAGAAATATATTGATTTTCGTCACCAGCGGCGAACGAGTTTTATGGTATGCGTTCAAAGTCGATATAGTTTACATTCGGCTTGGCGAGGAAGAGCATCTTGAGGACATGGCACCCCGCCGGCAGATGCACTGTCGCGGTGGCGGTCTTGTTGATTTCATGGCTACGGGTCTTGTCATTGACGATGGTGAATGACGCCACCTCCTGCTGGTCATCCAGGTAGAGCTTCACAGTCCCTTTGAAGGCGAAGGGATAGCCGTAGTGCAAAGTGGCATGGTAGTCACCTTCCTCTGCGACCTCCACGGTGTAGTTAATCCATTCGCCGCCCATCACGAAACCAATAGTATCGGTGCCAAGATCCACGTCCTCCTGGCGTGTGCTGACATTGGGGCGTCCGGCAAAGGAGTTCCCAGGCGTGGTATCCAAGTAGGCAATGCCCTGCCCGCCTTCGTCGTAATCTGCCAGACGGAGTCGTCCAGGGATGACCTGTGGTGTCCCCTGGAAGGGTGTGGATACGGCATCCGATCGAAGGATACAACCGAGCATCCATACCGGCGTGTGGGCGACCTTGCCAGCCTCGTCCTGCACGAAGATGCTATAGCAGTGGAAATTCTGGTCGAATTTCGGCACGACGCCCTGTCTTCCGGGGCGATTGTAGTCGGTGGTGTCATAGAACTCTTGGTTGAGGATGACATTGAAGTCAAAGGGCGGTTCCGCCTTATGGGCGACAAGATAGCCGCTGTCAAAGAGATACGCATGACGGATAGGGCTTCCGGTCAAGCCATTCGGCATGGCTTCCGCAGAGAACTGGAGCGTGTCGCCGTAGTGGGCAATCGGGATCTGCGGCGTTTGGGTCCACTGCACCTGCGGAATGTCCTCCTGCGGGAAGGCATAGACGCGCACATAGTCGCAGAAGAAACTCTCCGGATAGACTCCGCGTTTCGGGTCGCCCGCGCTCTTCTTGGGTTCGCCAGTGATCATCGGGTGGATGGGCGCCAGCCCGCAGGCGTGGCGGAAGGCGTCAAAGACCACATTCTTGTAGGGGCTATGGTTCGCGGTGCTTTGGATGAGTTTTCCGTCCATATAATAGGAAATCTCGAATGGCGTCCATTTGCAGCCGATGACATGGAATGGCTCAAGCGACCCCAGTTTCGGACCATTGTAATTCCAGCTCTTGAGCGACTGTCCGGAATAAACATGGAGGTTGTGGTCCAGGATGTTCCGCGCCGGCACGCCGGGCGTCAGCTCGGTCAGGAAGTAGTCCTCGTAGATGTCAATCTCAAAGCCATCGTAGAAAGGGTTGTCGTTGGTGGCGCCGTAGAGCCAGAAGGCGGACCACCAGCCGGGCTGCTGACGGAACTTGAAGCGTCCTTCGAAGTAGCCGTATTGGAAATTCTCACGCCCCATGAGGGCACCGGTGTGGATGGCGGTGTGTTCGGCGTTCCAGTCGGCGACAATTTCCAGAAGGCCATCGTGGACCGAGATATATTCGGGATGGCTGTGCCAGCTATGGTCCCACTTCGTCTCGTCCAGCGCATCGCCGTCAAATTCGTCGGCCCAGACGAGCGGCCAGCCGGCTGCCACGGGGTCGAAAGTTGGCTCGGGATGGATGATAAAGGACGGCGTGGTATCCTTGTCGGCTGGAACCGCCTCGCCAATCAGGAAGTTGTCCACCACAATCTCGGCAGGTGCACCTGCTGCCACGAAGCAGACACGGGAAGTGACCTGGCGGTGACGACGGAACTGGCTATGGCCGGAGACGGCGACAAGCGTCCCGTCCACGAGGCTTTTGGCCTGGAAGGTGAACGCGCCGGATGGCGTCACGCCAAAGAGGAAGTCCGCCGGCAGGGAACGCCGTGTCATTAGTGTCTCGACTAGCGTATGTCCGCCTTCCGCCACGCTCAGGCGAAGTCGTTCCTCTCCCGCAATCTGCTGGACACGTGCCTGCAGGAGCGCCTTGCCGTCAGCGAGTTCAAAGATGATCTGACTACTGGCAGGAGATGCCTCCTCGCGCCCGAAATTCTGGATGCGCAGGCTTGCCGCGCGGTAGGCGTCCGCCTCGTTAGACACAGGATACGGCTGGTTCTCCTGAGGTTGGATCCAGCAAGTGCTGTCGGTGTGATAAACCGCCTGCCCCGTGAGAACCAGCAACCCCTGCGTAGGATAGTCGCGGATGAGTTCTGGGTCGCCGGTGACCTTCAGGTTTGCATTGTCGAAGTCCTCCAGGAAATCCATCGATGCGACCTTGAGCGTCACCGGTGTCGGCATCAAAACCGCATCGAAGTTAGCGACCTCCAGTTCGCCGCCCTGGCTGATTTGCACGCTGATGTCAAAGGATCCCGTCTCGCCCGCACGACCATCTTTGATGGGAATTTCGAATTGTCGCCACTGCCAGTCATTCGACACCTCGAAATTCACTTTCTCCTCCGACTCGAAATTCCACTCATTCGTCGTTGTCTTGAAGAAGAGCTTGATTTGGCACTTGCCACTGCCGCGTGAATAGAAACTGAAACGTAGCGTCTGCCCGCGCCTCGCCGGATTGAAATTGGAGTTAAAGGCCGCCCCGCGCTCCGCCGGCACATCGAACATCCGAAACGAATTTGACACCCCGTCTGGTGAACCGCCAAACCGCGTCTCGAATTTGCATGCGGGCTGGTAGCCGCTCCAGGAGTTCCGCATCCACTTCGCCGGAATGCCCTCCTTGTCCGGTTGCAGGAATTGTCCGTTGATGTCAATCGGCTGCGCGAAAGCGCACAATAGAGCCATCCACAAGAAAAGGCAAATGACAATGTTCTTCATAAATAACTGTAAATGAACTAACTATGTAGTTACAGCGGGTTTTACAGATTCTCGCGGTACCAGGCGATCGCCTCGTTGAGACCGCGCGCGAAGTCGTACGAGGGCTCATAACCGAGGAGCCTCCGCGCCTTGGAGATGTCGGCGTTGGAGTGCTTGATGTCGCCTTTGCGGTCGGGGCCGAAGTGCGGCTCGATGTCCACGCCAAGTGCCTTGGTGAGCGTGTGGTAGATGTCAATGAGGTACTCGCGTCCGCCGTATGCGATATTGAACGCCTCGCCGGAGGCCGCTTCGGGCGCGACACACGCCTTGAGGTTCGCCTCGATGACATTCTCGACATAGGTGAAGTCACGGCTCTGCTTGCCGTCGCCGTTGATGGTCGGTTGTTCTCCCGCCAACAACTGCTTGATGAACTTCGGAATCACCGCCGCGTAGGCGCCGCAGGGGTCCTGGCGGCGACCGAAGACGTTGAAGTAGCGCATCCCGATGGTCGCCAAGCCATAGTGGCGCGTATACTGCTTCGCCCACTCCTCGTCGCAACGCTTGGTCAGCGCATACGGCGACAGGAGGTTCCCTTCGCGTCCTTCGGTCTTGGGAAGATTCGGCTCGTCGCCATACACCGATGAACTGGAGGCATACACGAACTTCTTCACACCACTCTGACGGGCCGCCTCCAGCATGTTCAGCGTGCCATCGATGTTGTTCTTGCAGTAGAACAACGGCATCTCCAGCGACCGTGGAACGCTGCCCCAGGCCGCCTGGTTCAGGACATAGTCCACTCCTTCGCAGGCCTTCCGGCATGTATCGTAATCCTTGATGTCGCCCTTGACAAACTCGTAGCCCGGCTGCCCGAGAAAGAGATCCACGTTCGCCTGCTTACCCGTGGAAAGATCATCCAGACAACGCACGCGGCACCCCTTCTTGAGGATGGCTTCGCAGAGGTTCGAGCCGATGAATCCAGCACCGCCGGTGACCAAAAAGAGCGTGTCGGCAGGAAATTGAAGTTCTGAGTATCCCATAATAACAGAATGAATGAAAATGCAAGAAAAAAGTACTATTCAATAACATAATGCCACAACGACAGATTTCGGTATTATTTAAGGTAATCAGGTTTAATTTGATGGATGGTTTTCCCGCGAAATGCGCGAAAAAACTTGCATCACGCCTGACACCTGCGGACGCTGCGTCCCGCGCAGGCGCCAGGCTGCCCGAACGATCTTGTCCATGCAGGTAAAGACGCCGGACGCGCAGCGGACGGCGGAGTGCCCCGGGCGAGACGGCCGAAAGGCTTACCTTTCGAGCCGTCGATGACCGGGCATCCGCCCGTGCAAAGCATGGCGTCTTCACCCGGCATGGATTTCGCGTATTTCGCGGGAAAAAGCTTTAGAAGTCAATGGTATAATTCCCTCAAAAAATCCACTTGATGCAATAAATTATCCTTTACAGCGTTTAAAAGGTAATTGCCATACACATTTTCCATTTCCTATCCATCCATGCGTCATCCAGTTCTTCATTGTATTTTGCTTTGCGGCCTCGCTCTTGTCGGCTGCACCACCGTCAAAGAAGCCCGCAAAATCCAAAACGACCCCGAGGTTCAACTTCCGGGCGAATTCACCATGACCGCCGAGCAGGCCGGGTTGTGTACTGACCGCCCGATAAGTCTCGCGGAACTGGAGGCCATCGCGCTGAAGTGCAACCCGACCGTCCTGCAAGCCTCCATCGCCGTCAACCAGGCCATGATTTCCTTGCAGGACACCAAGGCGCAGTACTTGCCGACCGCCTCCCTCTCGGCAAGCCACAACCGCGCGACGGCCAACCGCGACCGTCGGCGGGAGACCACCCGAAACACCGGCTCCTACAGCGGAAGCCTGGGACTGAATCTAGTGCTTTTCGACTTCGGGCAGAAGGCCGCCGCCGTCGAGCAGGCCGAAAAGAACCTCCTCGCCGCCAACGAGGAGTACACCGCCGCCAAGAACCAAGTGGTTTACAATGTCCGAAAGGCCTTCTTTGAACTGAAACGCAACATCGGTCTCCACGATGTGGCGGTGGATGCAGTCCAGCAGTATCTGGATCATCTGGAACAGGTCAAACTCAAGCGCGAAATCGGTGCCTTGATGGACTACGATGTCATCAAGGCCGAGGTGGACTACCAGAATGCCCGCCTGAAGGAAATCACCACCGCGAACAGCGTCGCCACGGGCTGGGCGGACCTCAACCAGGCACTCGGTTTGATGGAGTATCCCGCCTACACGCTTGGCGAGGCCGAGGTCCACGAATACACCCAGAACGCCGACGAACTCATGGAGATGGCGCGAAACAGCGAACCCGCGTTGGCCGCCATGCGCTATGACGTCGAGGCCGCCAGCGCACGGATTGACGAAGCCATCGCCGCGCTTTATCCATCCATCTCGATTTCGCTCTCCGGAAGCGTCTCCGGACCAAATCCCGGACTGCCCTGGCTCTGGAATCTCAATGGCGGCATCTCCCTTGCCGAGACCCTCTTCAATGGCGGACGAAACCTCCGGGCAGTCCGAAACGCCGCCGACTCCCTGCGCCTCGCACGAAGCCGATACGCAGCCAAGGAACAGGCCGTTTACCGGAACCTCATCGTCGCAGTCCTCACCATGAACCGCGCACGGCAGTCCCTCGAGGTCGCCAAACTCTCCGAAGAGAGCGCCCAGCAGAATCTCGACATCGTGAACGAAAAGTACAAACACGGAAAGGCCACTGCGGTGGACCGCACGGACGCGCAGGTGTCCTACTCCACAGCCAAGGCCAATGTCGTGACCGCGCATTTCGATTACCTGGAGGCCCAGACCGCCGTCGCCTATCTCATTGGCGAGTAGATTTTTAGTAACTAACTAATAATAAAGCACTTATGAAGAAAATCATCCTTCTTGTCGTGATTCTGGCCGTCGCCGCTGGCGGGTTCTACTACTGGAAGAGGCATCACGTGGTCCAGGACGCGACGGTATACTACCGTTCGCAGGAAATCCAGCGTGGCAGCGTGACCGAAGAGGTCACGGCGACAGGCACCGTGGATCCCATCCAGAAGGTCTCCGTGACCACGCAGGTCACTGGCGAGGTCATCGAACTCTACGCAGACTACAACTCCCGCGTCAAGGAAGGCGACGTGATTGCGCTGATTGACCCAGACAACTACGAGTCCGCCCTCGCCTCGCAGCGTGCTTCCCTTGCCTCCCAGCATGCGCAGCTCAAGTCCGCCGAGGCGACGCTGGAGCGCACTACCGCCCAACTCAACTATGCCGAGAAGGAACTCAGCCGCCAGAAGAAACTGGCCGAGCGTGGCATGACCACCGAGGCGGAACTGGACTCCGCGCAGGCGACTGTCGATGAACTGACCGCCACCCGCAAGCAGAACGAGGCCTCCATCGAGCAGGCAAAGGCCTCCATCGAGCAGGCAAAGGCTTCCGTAAAGAACGCGGAAACGAACTTGGGCTACTGCACCATCCACTCCCCCGTGACCGGCGTGGTCATCGACCGCTCGGTGGACAAGGGGCAGACCGTCGTCTCCTCCATGAACGCGACTGCGCTCTTCACCATCGCCACCGACCTCTCCGTAGTGCAGGTCGAGGCCGCCATCCCCGAGGCGGACATCGGCGGAATCCGCGTCGGTCAGCCGGTGAATTTCACCGTGGACGCCTACAAGACAAAGTTCAGGGGCAAGGTCACCCAGATCCGTCTTTCCTCCACCACGACCTCCAACGTGGTGACCTATCCCGTCATCGTGGAGGCGGAGAACCCCGGCGAGAAGCTCTTCCCCGGCATGACCGCCAATCTCTCCATCATCACTCAGGATGCCGAGGACACAGTCGTGGTTCCCAACGCCGCCACCCGCTTCACTCCGCCAAACCAGGCATCCGCGACGCCCACGCGGGGCGGCTTCTCCCCGACAGGTGCCCCGCCCGCAGGCTATGGGGCGCCGATGGGTGGCGCTCCCTCACCTGCTGACGAAGAAGCCAGCGAGGCGACCATCTGGATTGCAGACTCCGAGACGCAAATCCACCCGGTTACCGTCCGCACTGGCATCAGCGATGGCGTGAACACGGTCATCCTGGACGGCGAGGAACTGCTCGGTCAGCGCGTGGTCGTCGGCAAGCAGTCCGCCGCCCAGGCCGCCAAGGGTTCCGACCAGCCCAAAAATCCCTTCATGCCCACCCCGCCCCGCGGCGGCAACCGCCGTGGCGGCGCGGGCGGTCCACCGCCAAGGATGTAATTAGCAATTAGCAATTAGCAATTGTTTGGCGGGACTGACAAGGCAGTACTTCAACGGTTCAGTTATGTTAATCGAAATCAAAGACATGTACAAGACCTACTCGATGGGCGACACCAAGGTGAATGCCTTGGACGGCGTGTCGTTGTCCATCGACTATGGGGAATTCGTGGCGATCATGGGGCACTCCGGCTCGGGCAAAAGCACGATGCTGAACATCCTGGGCGCATTGGACCAGCCCACCTCCGGCTCGTACAAACTGGACGGGCGCGAGGTCTCCACCATGTCCCGCAATGAACTGGCGCGCTTCCGCAACCGCAAGTTGGGCTTCGTCTTCCAGAACTTCAATCTGCTCCCCCGCACCACCGCCATCGAGAATGTCGAACTGCCCTCCTTCTACGGTGGCGTGAAAATCTCCGCCGAGGCACGACGCAAGCGTGCCATCGAGTTGCTTGAGATGGTAGGCTTGGGCAAGCGGCTCTACCACACGCCAGCACAGCTCTCCGGCGGACAGCAACAGCGCGTCGCCATTGCACGCGCCCTCATGAACTACCCGCCCGTCATCCTCGCCGACGAACCCACCGGCAACCTGGACTCCAAGGCCACCATCGAAATCGTGACCTTCCTCCAGGAACTCAACGCCAAGGGCATCACCGTCATCATGGTCACCCATGAACCCGATGTCGCCGCCTACGCCAAACGGCAAATCGTCATGAAGGACGGCAGGGTCGATAAAATGATTACAAATCATTCATAATAAATTTGTTATGAATATACTAATGATTTTTCGGGTCGCGTTGCGTGCCATCTGGCGCAACAAGGTTCGCAGTCTTCTGACCGCATTGGGCATCATCGTCGGCATCGCGGCGGTCATCGCGGTGATTGCCATCGGCAATGGCGCCAGCGAGCAGATGAAGAGTTCCATCAACTCGATGGGCAACAATCTGGTGATGATCTTCCCCGGGGCGATGCGTTCCGGCGGAATGTCGATGGGCGCGGGCGCCTCCAACACCCTCACCGCCGAGGATGGCGAGCAACTGGAGAAGGACTACCCCGAACTGGTCGCCGCCCAGACGCCGATGGTGCGCGCCAACGCACAGGTCATCTACGGCGAAAACAACTGGTCCACGCAGGTCTCCGGCGTGGGCACCGGCTTTATCGCCGTGCGCGGATGGAATGTCGGCAGCGGAACCTTCTTCACCGAGGAGGACGTCCATGCCGGCAAGCGCGTCGTCATCCTCGGCCAGACCGTGGTGGACAACCTGTTCCCAGGCACCGACCCCATCGGCAAGACCATGCGCGTCAAGAACATGTCCTTCAAGGTCGTCGGCGTGATGGAGAAGAAGGGCTCCAATTCCATGGGACAGGATCAGGACGACATCCTGATCATGCCCTACACTACTGTCCGCCGCACCCTCCAGAACTCCGTTTTCAACAACGTCAATCAACTTCTGGTCTCGCTGCATGACATGGGCGACTTGGAGGAGGCCAAGACCGAATTCACCGCGATGCTGCGCCAGCGCCACCGCCTCAAGGACGGCAAGGACGACGACTTCTCCATCCGCGACATGACCGAAATCACCGAGATGGTGACCTCCATTTCCTCCACCATCACCGTGCTGCTTGGCGCCGTGGCATCCATCTCGTTGATTGTCGGCGGCATTGGCATCATGAACATCATGCTGGTCTCGGTCACCGAGCGTACTAAGGAGATTGGTCTGCGCATGGCCATCGGTGCGCGTCCCATCGACATCCTGATGCAGTTCCTGCTGGAGGCGATGACCCTCGCCTGCGTCGGCGGACTGCTGGGGACCATCTTGGGCATCGTCGGCGCAAAGATGGTGGGGAACATCCAGAACTGGCCAATCCTGATCACCGAGAGTTCCGTTGCGGTCTCCTTTGCCTTCTCCGCTGTCGTGGGCGTATTCTTCGGCTTCTACCCCGCCTACCGCGCCTCCAACCTCAACCCCATCGACTGCCTGAGGTACGAGTAGCCTAACCTCTAACTTTCCAGGCAGGTCCTCAAGTCCTGAGTCCCTCAACTCTGAGATCCGAGTTCCGAGAGCCGAATCCCTTGAGTGCCTTGAGTCCCCTGAGAGTGCCTTGAGTCCCCTGAGAGTCCCTTGAGTCCCTTGAGTCCCTTGAGTCCCTTGAGTCCTGAAACCTGAGTCCTGAACTTTACCCTTTTCCCTTTAAACTTTTAACACCTCTAACCTCTCCCCTCTCACCTCTAACCTCCAATGGAATACCGCGTTCGCCTTTCCGCCAAGCTTCCGATGACCGCCGACATCCTGCTGGTGCGTGTCGAGGCCGTCGAGCCCGCGACCTTCGAGGTCGTGCCTGGAGCCTGGATGCAATGGCGCATTCCCGCGCCAGACGGCACTACGTTGCGGCGATGCTTCTCCATCGCCTGCGACGGACAAGCCCCAGGCATGTTGGAGTTCATCATCCGCAAGACGCCCGCCGGACTGGGCACCAAGTGGCTCTTCGAGCAGGCGCAGGTCGGCGACGAGTTGGTCCTGGCCGGTCCCAACGGCAAGTTCCGTCTGCAGGACTCCGGACGCAGCGCGGTCCTTATCGGCGGCGGCAGCGGACTCTCCGCCCTGCGCAGCATCCTCCAGGAGATGCGAGACAAGAAGGTCGCCAAGCCCGCCACGACGCTCTTCTTCGGCGCGACTTGCAAGGCGCAACTCTACCTCACCGACGAACTGAGTGCCTTTGAACAGACCATCCCTGGTTTCCGCTTCGTGCCTGCCCTCTCCGCACCACAGCCTGACGACCAATGGGCTGGCGAGACTGGCCTCATCACCGAAGTTCTGGACCGCCATCTCTCCGCCATGCCTGACGCTACCGAATTGGAGGCGTACCTCTGCGGTTCCCCTGGAATGCTCGACGCCTGTCAGGCCGTTCTCGCCAAACACGGCATCCCTGCCGACCGAATCTACTTCGACAAGTTTATCTCTCCCAAGCAATAATGCCTTTTATCCATTTTCACTCTGCAGCAGGTCGTGCCTGCTGCAAGGTGTTCTCCGTAATATTATAGATAAAATATTCTGTTCCAACAGAAATCAGGATTTCATCATCAATCGCGCCCAACTGAAAAATAGCAGGTGACCAGCGATACATCGGCGTGCAGATATTGACATAGCGTGCCTCAGAACCATAATGGATGTATAGTCCGCCACAAGGATATTTGCTTATTATGAGCCGCCGTCCACGTAAACTTCCCTCGTAATGGTGAAGCCAGAACCCCCGGGCATCCGCAGAGTCGATCACCTCTGAACTCTGGCTTTTCTTTTCCTTGTAATCAGGAATCGCTGAGAGTACAATACTTTTTGGGGGAAAGTAGTACCCCGACGCCTCTCGGACTCCGGGAAGCACTTTATATGGAATTGGATACACGGCGAATACTGCGGCAAAGGCAAAGACCATCCACCAGACTGCGCTCAAGGCGGCTTGACGACGGCGCCATCCGCGCAGGATGAATCGGCTCACCACATAGTCCAGGCTATAGAAGACGCCGAAAAGCATTATGGCGAACAGCCAATGCGGCCATAACAATGCCTCCAAGCCAATAGCCAGCCGCTTTCCAATGCGCACTCCGCAATAGTAGCCTCCCCCAAACGCCGCCATCAAGATGATGTCGCCGAGAAAACGCGCCAGCCGAAGCGATTTCTTGGCGCACAGCCATTTCGCCAGTTCGCTCTTGACCAATCCCCACAGCGGCCAGCCATAAGCCAATGCCAATGCGATGATTAGGAAGCGGTTGTACATTTCTACGCCTTCGGCATCCAGAGGCAGAGACGATTGCGCATATCGTAGCAGTTTCCTGCGGAGGCGAAGTCGCAGACGGTGGTCCCGTCGTTGAAGCGGTAGGCGAAGAAGACATCCTTCGGGGGCTTCACGACCTTGCCGCCGACGGGCTGGAACGGCGCATCCACCGCGCCCAGGCGGGAATCCTGCGCCAGCACGAGCGGTCCTCGCTGGAGGGCGAAGCGCTTCGAGGCGTCGAAGGCGTCAATCACCCGCATCGTCATGTCGAACTCCACTTCCACGCAGTCGCCCTTCTTCCAGACGCGATCCAGGCACAGATAGCCGGCCTTGACGCCCTTCACTGCCTTGCCATTGAGCTTCACCGCCGTCTTTGCGCCACTCCAGGCGGGAATGCGCAGCCGCAGCTCGAATTTCTTGGCGGGCGCGGACACGATAGCCACCTTGACCTTTCCCTCCCGGGCATAGTCGCCAGTGATGGACAATTCGCATTTCTCTTTGTTGTTCAATGGGACTTGGCATTTGTTCTGCTCGTAGAGCAACACCGTCACACCAGCATCGTGGGTCATCACCGCCACGTATGGCGCCAGCGCGAGCCCCATCGGTCCCTGCGCCAGACAACAGTCTTCGCCAAAGCCGGGAATCTGATCCCCGGCCTTCTGACGCCAGGCCTTTCCAGCCAGCGGTCCCACCGGATTGAGGTGCGCCCACCAGGAGCCGTCGGGCATCATTGCGCCGGCAATGCCGTTGTAGAGCGTACGCTCCAGTTCGTCGGCGATTTCGGCGTCACCAGTCACCGAGAGCAATTGCATGGAGAACTTCACCCAGGTCGCCGCGACGCAGGTCTCGCCCAGCCCGCGACCTTCGTCTCGCAACTGGGCATATTTGCCGCCACACCAATATTCCCCCCAAGTATCCTTTCCGCCGCCCATGCCATTGACGAAGATTTCGTTGTCACGCACCGACTTCCAGTAGAGTTTCGCGGCCTTGAGGCAACGCGGGTCGCCAGTCTCGCGGTAGAGTTCGAGCGCGCTGTCGAAGCAAGAGGTCATCTCGTAGGCTTTGCCATTGCCGATGTATTGTGGCGGAACGCCCTTGAGCGCAGCATCATAGACATTGCAGCGCTTGGAGCAGCCACTTTTGTAGATCGCCTTCGCGAAAGCGAGCACCTCGGGGTCGTTGCTGAGACGCGCGGCCTGAACCACCGCCCCCATGATGGAGTTTGCCGCCAGCCCCTCGTGCCAGCCGAAGTCGCCCAGGGGCTTCCCGCTGGCCTTCACCTGCGCGGCCAGAGCCAGGATGTGCCGGCGCAACGCCTCCACCACCTTCGGGTCATTCTTGACCTCCAGGCAGTAGTCCGCCAGACCGACGGCGACATACTTGCGTCCCCAGATGTCCCAGTCCTGCGTCTGCTTGTCGGCGGGGTAGCTGGTGATGGCACCCGTCTTGTCCGCCGCCTGAATAAGGTCTTTCACCGTGGCGTCCAGCGCCTTCTTGAGTGCGGGATCTTGAGTGGCTCGGTAGGCGTAGATGGCGCCGCGGATGATCTTTCCCCAGAACTCGCAACGCCAGCGTCCGTCGTCCTCATTTCGGCTGAAGAACGGCGCGGTCAGGTGCTTCCAGCGAATCTTCTCCAGACGCTGTTTGATGCACTTTTCCAACTTGTCGCCCAGAAATCCGCCAAATTTCATCGCGCCGCTTGGCAGCGGTTGCAAAACATCGCACATCTTCATTTTCCGAGTTATTGAATGGATGAGAAAGAAATCGATTCCCTATTTCTGCACTAAGCCTGCACCGTCATCACCGGCGCATCGTCTATGCAATGCAATAAGTTTGTCTCGCAACAGAAACTACGCAAAGTTCTTCCGGAAACTTAGGATATTGCAGCCGTGGGCATAGCGGTAGTTCAGGTCATCCATTGTCTTGCGCAGCAACAGGATGCCTAATCCACCGGGAGTCCGTTCCTCCAACGGCACCTTGGTGTCCGGTTCCGGCACATATAGTGGGTTGAAAGGTTTCCCGTCGTCGGAGACGGAGACCGTCACGCCTCGTGGCGCACGGGAGAAGCGCACCTCCAGGGCAATGCCGGAAGCGTTGGAACACCGCACGACATTGGAAACCACCTCGTCCAAAGCAATTAGCAGCTGTGACCGTTCCATCTCGGAGCAGTTACATTTCTCCAACATGGCGGTGAGATATTCCGCCGTGCTGGAGACGGCCTTGTCATTGCAGGAGAAAGTCCGCATATATCTCTCGACGGCTCCGAGATACTGAATTGCCAACACGGTGAGGTCGTCCGCCTGCGGCGCGTCATCCGCGAAGAGCCTGACACTGGCTCGCACCGCCTGGTCCAAGCCGCTCGGTGTAACAGCGTCCGGTTCGCCGGAGACCGCCCCCACGAGAGTGGTGGCCAGTCGTCCCTCGCCATAGAGATTCCCTTCCGGATCCATTGCCTCGGTAACGCCGTCCGTATAAAGGAAAAGCATCTCGCCCGCCGCCAAAGCCGTCTCGAACAATCGATAATTGACCTTTTCGAAGCAGGCAAGCGGGCAGCCGGAGCGCTCCCGCAGCCATTCCGGCAACTCCTTGTTGCGCAAGCGCAAGGGTGGATTATGTCCGGCGTTGGCGAAGGCAATGCGGCCATTTTCGAGATCCAACACGCCCACCCAAGCGGTGATGAACATCTCCGCCGGGTTGTTGCGGCACAATTCCGCATTCACCTGGGTCAATGCCGTGGCCGGGTTGAAGGTTGGTTCCGCCAGCAACATGTCCTTGATTAGCGTACGTGCATTCATCATATAGAGCGCACCGGTGATGCCCTTGCCGGAGACATCGGCGACCAGGAATGCCTGGTGCGTCTCGTCAAGCGCAAAGAAGTCATAGAAGTCACCGCCGACCTCGCGGGCGGGAGTCATCGAGGCCGCGATGCGGAAATGCTCGTTGTCCGGGAAGTCCGTGGGTAGCACGGACATTTGGATGGTGCGGCCCAGTTCAAGTTCGACCGCAGCCTTCTCGGCCTCGGCGGCATAGAAGGCCTGAATCCGCGCCGCGTCGTTGTCAATTCGCCAGAACAGCATCACGAAGAGTCCTAGAACAAAGGCGAGCACCACCGCCATCACCAGTGTATAGAGCGTCCGCGTGGTGTAGTATTCGGCCGGCGGCAAAGCGGCAATGATGCGGTGCCCGCAGAAAATCACCGCACGGCAGTCGCAGATTTCCCCGAAAAGGCATTGCCGGAAGGTGGTCTTGGCATCCTCTTTTACAAAAGGCGAATTGGGATTATAGCCAGTCTCAGCCAGGTTTGTCGCCTCGTCACGATGGCGGGCGGGATTGGAGATAAGATGCCCGTCTTCCAGGTCGGCGCAGAGGAAAAAACCATGTTCCCCCAAGAGCCAGGCGTCAAAGATGAACCCCATAATAGCTGGGAACTTCTGGACAAGTCGTGTTTCGTCAATGCCAACCTGTACCAGTCCAGCGCCATTCGGGAAGGCCACGCCGACATATTTCCGATGAACATCGGGGTTGTGGGCGCCCGGTCGGAATGGCTGCGAGAGCGCCAGGCGTTTGCCCTCGGTGAGAATCATGAATTCTTTGGACCTCGGCTTGTCGTTGAAATTGGTTTCCGGCAGCCGCGCATCGGTCGAAGCAAGATTTCTCCCGGTGCGGTCGACGAGGTTGATTTCGTCCACATCATACTGTTCGGCAATGCCTTGCATCTCCTCCACAGAATGCGGTCCGACCTGCCCCAAATCTTTGACAATCGATTCGCCGACATGCATCAGCATGGTGTCGATGGAACCATTCAATGTCGAGTCCAAGTCCAGCATAGCATAGTCCAGCATCGATTGGGTCTGCCGGTCCGCACGCTGGGTGGAGACATCCCAAGTGGCGAGCAACATCGCGACATAAAGAATCAAAGCGGCAATGGCAATGAACCAACGACGTTTCATATTAAAAAAATAGTTAATTTATTTATTACAAACAAGTTACCTTATTTATCACTCAATCGTGAGGAACTCCGTGAAGCCCGTGATGTCGAAGACCTCCTTGACGGTGGCGTTCACATTGCGGAGTTTCATTGTTCCCTGCCGACTCATGCGTTTTTGTGCAGAAAGCAGCACGCGCAGTCCTGCGGAGGAGAGGTAGTCCAGGTTTGCAAAGTCAAAGACCAGACTTGTCACTCCGTCCAGTTCGGTCGCCAACAGGGTCTCCAGCTGTGGTGATGAAGTGGTGTCCAGCCGCCCTTCCAGAGCAAGTGTGAGGGAGGTGCCCCCTAATGTCTTGGTGATGTTCATTGGAAACTTGCTTTGTCTGAAATTGTCATGCCTAAGAAATTCATTCGTTGGCAACCAATAATATAGTGTATGTATGATGGCCTCGCCACCCGGCATCCTAAAATGCCAAGCAGCCAATGAAATTCCCGTAAGATATCAGTATTTTCCAAATACCAGGTGAACCCCTTATACGCGCAGGATGTCGCCAACCAATACGACAATCGAAAGCTCGGCAAGGTCATAAATGGGCACTTCCCCGCGTGCGCATAACGCACGCGGGGAGGTGCCCGCCGCGCGTTTCGCGCGACGGGCGAGAGCACCCTGCTCTACTTCTTTGCCTTCTTCTTGAAGCTTTCCTCGACAGCGACAGCCACGGCAACCGTGGCACCCACCATCGGGTTGTTGCCCATGCCGATGAGTCCCATCATCTCAACGTGCGCGGGCACCGAACTGGAGCCGGCGAACTGCGCGTCGGAGTGCATACGGCCCATCGTGTCCGTCATGCCGTAGCTGGACGGGCCGGCGGCCATGTTATCGGGGTGGAGCGTACGGCCGGTGCCGCCGCCGGATGCGACGGAGAAGTACTTCTTGCCGTTCTCGATGCACCACTTCTTGTAGGTGCCCGCGACCGGATGCTGGAAGCGCGTCGGGTTCGTGGAGTTACCAGTGATGGAGACGCCCACGTTCTCAAGCTGCATGATCGCAACGCCCTCTGGGACGTTGTCGGCGCCGTAGCAATTCACCGCCGCGCGCGGTCCCTTGGAGAAGGGCTTGCGCGCGACCACGCGCACCTTCTCGGTCTTGTTGTCAAAGGCGGTCTTCACGTAGGTGAAGCCATTGATTCGGCTGATGATGTAGGCGGCGTCCTTGCCGAGGCCGTTGAGGATCACGCGGAGGTTCGTCTTGCGAACCTTGTTTGCGTTGAGGGCGATTTTGATTGCGCCTTCGGCGGCGGCGAACGACTCGTGGCCCGCGAGGAAGGCGAAGCACTCGGTCGCGTCGTCCAGCAGCATGGCGCCGAGGTTGCCGTGGCCGCGGCCGACCTGGCGGTTCTCAGCCACGGAGCCGGGGATGCAGAAGGCCTGGAGCCCGACGCCGATTTCGGCGGCGGCGTCCTTGGCCTTGACGCAGCCCTTCTTGACCGCCATCGCGGCGCCTACCGTGTAGGCCCACTTGGCATTCTCGAAGCAAATCGGCTGAGTCTCCTCAACAATCTTGTAGGGATCGAAGCCGGCCTTGAGGCAGATGTCCCGGCACTCTTCGATGGTCTTGATACCGTAGGGTTTAAGGGCGGCGAGAATCTTGGCCTCGCGACGCTCATAGCCCTCGAACAACTTCTCGGCAGCCTTAGCGGCCGGCTTGACGGTGGTCTTCTTGGTAGCCATTTGAAAATCCTCCTGTCAGTCCTTGCGGGGGTCGATGTACTTGGGGGCGCCTTCGAACTGGCCGTAGTGGCCCTTTGCCTTCTCCCAGGCTTCGTTCGGGGTCATGCCCTTCTTGATGAAGTCGGTCATCTTGCCGAGGCTGACGAACTCGTAGCCAATCACCTCGTTGTCCTTGTTGAGAGCCATGCGTGTGCAGTAGCCCTCGGTCATTTCGAGGTAGCGGGGGCCCTTCGCCTTCGTGGCATACATCGTGCCGACCATCGAACGGAGTCCTTTGCCGAGGTCCTCAAGACCAGCGCCGATCACGAGACCACCATCCGAGAAGGCACTCTGCGTGCGTCCGTAAACAATCTGCAGGAAGAGTTCACGCATCGCGGTGTTGATCGCATCGCAGACCAGATCCGTGTTGAGCGCCTCAAGGATTGTCTTGCCGACGAGGATTTCGCTGGCCATCGCGGCGGAGTGAGTCATGCCCGAGCAGCCAATCGTCTCGACGAGGGCCTCCTCAATCACGCCGTCCTTGACGTTGAGCGAGAGCTTGCACGCACCCTGCTGAGGGGCGCACCAGCCCACGCCGTGCGTGTAGCCGCTGATGTCCTTGATTTGCTTGGCCTGAACCCACTTGCCCTCTTCGGGAATGGGCGCGGGACCGTGGTTGCACCCCTTCGCCAGGGGGCACTGGTGCTGGATTTCGGTCGAATAGACCATGTTTTTCTCCTTGGGTTGGAACTAGAGGTGGGGAGGAGTCATGTCAAATCTCCTCCGCGGGTTCAAAAAGAAAAAACAATCGCACGTTCCTTGAGGATGAAACGACCGCCCGAAAAGGCGATCACGTGCGCACAACAGTTGGGCTGTTCCCCCTTCCAGAAGTCGGAAAGAGCACGCCCTTCCACAAGACGCAGGACGGTGCGCAGGACACAGCCATGCGCGATGGCAAGCACGCGTTCGCAATGCCCGGCCGCAGACGCCAGTTCGGCGTCAAGGAAGTCCTTCATGCGGGCGGCTACGGCATCGAACGACTCGGCACCTTTCGGGGCAACGTAGCGCTCTGGAGCCTTGAAACAGGCGCGGATGTTGTCGTCCACGAAGTTGTCATCGCTGTAGGGCGTTCCTTCGTAGGGTCCGAACGACATCTCGCACAAACGGGAATCGACGACGGGTTCGAGTCCCAGCCCCTCGCCGATAATCCGCGCGGTGTGGAGTGCGCGGAGATAGGGGCTGGAATAGAGACGGTTGAACGACAGTCCCCGAGCCAGCAGCCCGTCTCGTGCCATCTCCGCATCGTGCACGCCCTCGTCGGAGAGATCCGTCCACTCTGTGGAGCCTTGGATTCTCCGTAGCCGATTCCACTCCGTCTGGCCGTGCCTCAGAAAATACACTTCCATGTCTTTCCGTCCCTTGTCTGCATCACGGTTTTTCCCTGGAAATGCATAGTCCGTGCCGGACAGCAGCCAATGATGAGTTCAGCGGTCTCCTTCGAAAAGGCGCACCTGCCGTCTTCCGCGCGGAAAGCATCCAACGCCTCGGGGCTGAAATGACTGCCATCGATTTGACTCCACGTGTTTCG
Source organism: Victivallales bacterium (assembly GCA_017617415.1). Lineage (GTDB taxonomy): Bacteria > Verrucomicrobiota > Lentisphaeria > Oligosphaerales > Oligosphaeraceae > RGIG1601. The sequence continues at coordinate 34,689 of JAFZWH010000091.1, forward strand.
GCGATGCAAAGGCGAAACATATTTAATATACTCCTAACTCTGTGAATTGTGGTTCCTTTGGCAATCACCGGCGCTGCGGAACCTAAACTTTTTGCTCATGGTTCGACCTCCATGGGCGTGAAGGAGGTAGGCCATCGGTCGCGATAGCCTTTGGGGTAAAGTCAAAACGAAAACTTAAAATTCTGCCGTCAGGCACCCTCATGGGGAATTGAGCGTTGCATATACGCGCATGCGCGCCCAAACAAATTAGGGAGGTATACCCCCACCCCCTACGGTAGTAATGTAATGCGGCTTTCGTCCGGTTGCAAGTCCGATGGTGGGAAAGGAAACGGAATCTTAGTTTTCCGATGATTTTTGCCCTGGGACTGTAGTTTTACCGGACAGCAGTGCGAACAGCAGAGATTATAGTATAATAGTCGTCACGATTTTCATTCACTCGAACAGGAGCATCGCCCATGAAGCATTTTTCCCTTTTCTCCGCCCTGGCAATTCTTGTCGCTATCCTAGCCGGCTGCCGCCACTCGTCTTCCTCTATAGTTCAAAAAAGTCTCACCATAAACGACATTCAACTCACTCAGGAATGGGACAAGGTCTTCCCGCTCAGCGACCAAGTTGAACACAGCAAAGTCACCTTCCCAAACCGATTCGGCATCACTCTGGCGGCAGATGTGTACAAGCCGATGGACACGACTGGACGCTTGGCTGCCATTGCAGTCGCCGGTCCCTTCGGTGCGGTCAAGGAGCAGTCTTCTGGACTCTATGCCCAGGAACTGGCAAAACGCGGTTTCCTGGCCATCGCCTTCGATCCGTCTTACACCGGCGAAAGCACCGGCACCCCGCGCTATGTCGCTTCGCCGGACATCAACACCGAGGACTTCCAGGCCGCCGTGGACTACCTCATCTCTCGTAAAGACGTGGACGCCGAGCGCATCGGCATCCTGGGTATCTGCGGTTGGGGCGGTATCGCCATCAATGCGGCCGCCATCGACACTCGTATAAAGGCCACCGTAGCCTCCACAATGTATGACATGACACGGGTTATTGCCAATGGCTATAATGACGAGAATGACAACGCGGACGCGCGACAAGAACTCCGCCGTGCACTCAACGCACAGCGCAACGCAGATTTCGGAAAAACCCCAGCCCGTGCGGGCGGGGTCATCGACCCTCTCCCCGCGGATGCGCCGCAGTTCATCAAAGACTATTATGCCTATTACAAAACCATCCGCGGCTTCCACCGACGTTCCTTGAACTCCACAAACGGCTGGAACAAGACCAGCGCCCTCTCCTTCCTGAATGCAAAATTCTTCGCGTATGCCGATGAAATTGAGAGCGCGGTAATGGTAGTTCATGGCGAGAATGCACACTCCCGTTACTTCGGGGAGACCGCCTTCGGGATGCTCAAGGGCGATAACAAGGAGCTGGTCATCGTGCCCGGCGCATCACATTGCGACCTCTATGACCAATTGGACATCATTCCATTCGACCAAATTGTAGAATTCTACAACAAATACTTGCAATAAAGATACTAATATCATGAGGTTCTTTCTTGCGGCTTTTTTTGCATTTTTCTTCGTCTCCTGTAACAAGCCACAGCCTGATTTGCCCGTCCCTGCAGCCACCCCCTCAACAACTCAGGAGTCCAACATGAAAGCCATCGTCGTCGTGTTCTCTGCCACTGGCATCACCAAAGGCGTCGCCGAGCGCCTCGCAGCCGTCACCGGCTCGGCTTTCTTCGAGCTGAAGCCCGTCCAGCCCTATACCGCCGCCGATCTCGACTGGACCAACAAACAAAGTCGCAGTTCAATCGAAATGAACGACACGTCTTGCCGGCCAGCCATCGTGGAGATGCCTGCAAATCTCGCCGACTACGATACCATCTTCGTGGGCTTCCCCATCTGGTGGTACCGTGAACCCAGCATCATCGACACCTTCATCGAATCCAACGCCGAAGCGCTTGCCGGAAAGACCATAGTTCCTTTCGCAACCTCCGGCGGCAGCGGGATGGGCGACTCCTCCGCAAATCTCCAGAGACTCGCTCCCGCAGCAAAGGTCGCCGAAGGTCGTCGCTTCGCCGCAAGCGTGGACAAAGCCGTGCTGCTGGAATGGGCGCAGCAACCCCGATAGTCTTTTCTCGGACCGGACGAAACGGCGCAACGAATCGGCGCAATGCGCCTGGTTCCCTTGCAACGTCAAGCGACCAGGCGTTCTTTTTTTAATTTTCCTTTAATTTTCCTTTAATGGAAAATCGTACGCAACCAATTGAGGTTGTATATTTATATAGTTGCTTTTTTCCTCTTCCCTCGTTTTTCACCTGAAACACATTCTCCATTATGAGCATGCAACGTTTTTGTCCGTACATTCTGAGTGCCTTCCTGTTCTTCGCCTTCCTTACGCCAATTGCATCCCACGCCATTCAGCCAATCGTCGGTCCCACCGATGCGCAGGTTGCACTTGAAGCCGCCGATGACGCCCCGGCAGCCCCCACCAAGGCGGAAATCGTAGCCGCAATAAACGCCGATGAAGAGGCGGAAGAAGAGGTTGTCGAATCCAAAAGCTACTTCAGCGGAAAATTCTGGGCATTGGTTCCACCCATCCTGGCCATTCTTCTGGCGCTGATCACCAAAGAGGTGTACTCCTCGCTCTTCATCGGAGTCTGCGTCGGCGGCCTTTTCGTGGCCGAAGGCAACTTCCTGAAATTCATGGATGTCATCATCAACGACGGGCTGATCGCCGCCGTTCAGGACACCGCCGGTGTCTTCATCTTCCTAGTGACGCTGGGCATCCTCGTGGCACTGATGAACCGCACCGGCGCGGCCCAGGCCTTCGGCGAGTGGGCGAAAAAGCATGTCAAGAGCCGCGTGGGCGCCGCCCTGATGACCTTCGTCCTCGGCGTACTCATCTTCATCGACGACTATTTCAACTGCCTGACCGTGGGTTCCGTGATGCTCCCCGTCACCGACTCCAAGCGCATCTCCCGCGCCAAACTCTCCTACCTGATTGACGCCACGGCCGCGCCCATCTGCATGATCGCGCCGATTTCCTCCTGGGCGGCGGCAGTCGCCTCCTATTCCGAGGGCACCGGCTACAACGGCATCACCCTCTTCTGCAAGGCCATCCCCTTCAACTTCTACTCGCTTCTGACCATCATCTTCGTGCTGGCCATCACCCTCCTGAAGATCGACTTCGGACCGATGGCGAAGCATGAGCGTAACGCCATCGAAAAGGGCGACCTCTTCACGGAAGGCAAGGAAGTGGACAGCGGCTTCAAGGCAACCGCCAGCAAGGCCGGCACCATCAGCGACCTGGTGCTGCCTGTCATTCTGCTGATTGTCATCTGCTTCTTTGCGCTGCTCTATAACGGCGGCTACTTCGCCGGCGAAGGCAAGAGCTTCATCGACTCCTTCGGCGACACCGATGCGACCGTCGCGCTCCCCTGGGGCGGGTTGCTCACGATGGTCCTGGTCATCCTCTATTACATCGGCCGCAACCTGCTGGCTGCGAATCCCGACCGCCCGTTCATGCCCTTCGTGATTGGCAGCAAGGATGCGATGGAATGCATCGCCCTCGGCTTCAACGCAATGGTACCCGCCATCTTGGTGCTCACTCTGGCCACCACCCTCAAGAACATGACTGGTGCCTTGGAGGCCAAGGAGTTCATCGCCGGCCTGATGTCCAACTGCGCCGCCAGCCTGCACGGCTTCCTGCCCTGCGTGATCTTCCTGGTGGCCTGCGTGCTCTCCTTCGCCACCGGCACCTCCTGGGGCACCTTCGGCATCCTCATCCCCATCGTGGTCAACATCTTCCCGTCCACCAGCCCGTTGCTGTACATCGGCATGAGCGCGTGCCTGGCCGGCGCCGTCTGCGGCGACCACTGCTCACCCATCTCCGACACCACCATCATGTCCAGCGCGGGTGCGCGCTGCCAGCACATCAACCACGTCTCCACACAGTTGCCCTACGCCATCTTCGTGGCAGGATTCTCCGCCCTGAGTTTCCTCATCGCGGGCTTCTGCACCAACTGGTTCGTGGTCTTCCCCATCGCCGTCATCCTGATGGTGGGAACCCTCTTCGTCATCAAGTCCAAGACGAAGAAGGCGGCTCCGCAGACCGCCGAATAGAAATCCAAAGTTGGATTTGACGGCTGCCGCCACGTGGACTTAATTCTGCGTGGCGGCGGTTGTCGTGTGTGCCGTTTGCTTTTTTCCTATTATATTAAGGAAATTGCCGAAACGGCAACGAAATATCCCCATTCAAAAACGAACAAGAGAATACTACTATGGCTAAAAAAGGAAAACACCCTATCAAATTCTTTGGAACTCTCTCGGTCAATGAAAAGGGCTTTGGCTTTGTGGAGCTGGACAATGGTTCCATCTTCGTGCCCCCCAGCATGCTTCACGGCGGTATCGCCGGCGACCAAGTGGAGGTTCAGATTGATCCCCAGAGCGACCCGGAGCGACCCTCCGGCGCAGTCACCCGCATCCTCGAACGCAAATTTGGAACCATCGTCGGCTGCCTGGCGCCTTGGCACGGCGGCTGGGCATTGCGTCCACTGCGTCGCGAACTGCCCGCCCTGCTCCCGCTGACCCGCCAATCCTGTGCCCGTGCCTACCCACCGCCACGCGAAGGTCAATGGGCACGCGCCACTCTCCCCATCCCTGACGACAACAATTTTGACAGTGGCCTGGGAATGGCGGATCTTTGCGATGTCCTTGGACAAAACGGTGAGGTTACCGCAGATCTGGACGCCATTGTCGAGGAATTCCACATCCCCGACACCTACACGGAGGCCGACGAGGAGTCTGCCCTACGCCTCACCCCCGCCAAGGTTCGGCGCCGCGACTACACCAACCACACCATTGTGACCATCGACCCCGTGGACGCGCGGGACTACGACGACGCGCTCTCCTGCGAACCCGGCCAGCAGCCTGGCGAGGTGGTAGTCGGCGTGCATATCGCCGATGTGGCGTGCTATGTCACGCCTAAATCGTGGCTGGACGGCGAGGCGCGGAAGCGCTGCTTCACCTCCTATCTGCCCGGACGTACCCTCCCGATGTTGCCGCGTGCCCTGGCCAACCAGCAATGCAGCCTCCAGTCGGGAGTGCCTCGGCTGGCGCACTCGGTCTTCATCCGCTACAATTCACATACTGGCGAAGTCCTCTCATGGGAACGGTGCCACACCACCATCAATGTCACTCAACGACTTTGCTACGAGCAAGTACAGCAGTATTTTGACGGACATCCCTTCGAAGCACAGCCTGGTGTTCTGGAACTGCTTGACCGTCTCAACAACGTCGCGCGGCTCCTTCGCCATCGCCGTCAGACCCAGGAGCAGTTCCTGCCGATGGCGATGCCCGAAATCCGTGTGATTTGTACCGAGAATCCATCGCAGATTCTTGGAGTGCAGAAGAGCGAGGACAACCCGTCGCACCAACTGGTCGAGGAGTTCATGCTCTCCGCCAACGAATGCATCGCCAACGAACTCCAGCGGCTCAGCCTGCCTGGTATCTACCGTAACCACCAGTCGCCGGACGAAGACAAGCTAGCGCAGTTCACCGAAACCGCCACGCTGATGATGGGCGAAAAAGTCCAGTCGTTAGGAACTCGCCGCGGCATCGTGCGTTTCCTTCGTCATGCGGAGAAATCGCCGCTCAAGGATGTCCTCTACATGGCCTTCCTGCGGCAACTTCCCCGCGCGGTCTATGAAACAGAGAACCTGGGGCATTTCGGACTGGGCAAGGAACGCTACTGCCATTTCACCAGCCCCATCCGACGCTATGCCGACCTGCTTGTCCACCAGCAGCTTTTGCTTCATGACACTCGCAAGAAGGTCTATTCGGAAGAACAGGTCATCGCTATTGCGGATGACTGCACCAGCCACGAGTACAACTGCGACCAGGCTGAGTTCGCAGCCGAAGACCGCATGAAAATCCGTTACTTGGATCAACTGCGCCGCGAAGATGAGGCATTCAAAGTGCGCGGTGAAGTGTGCCGAACCAGCAAGCTCGGCGCCCAAATCTACCTACCCGACTATGGTCTGATGGCTTACGTCAACACTCCTCAACTGCCCAACTACTGGACCTTCGACCACCTCAAACTCGATTGGACAAACCTGCGCAATGGCGAACGGCTCTTCGTTACCCAAAGCCGACATTTCAAAATCGCAGTAGCTGACCCCATCCGTGGAGAACTGCTGCTTGCCCCGATGACCTCAGAGATGCCGATGCAGGACAATCAACCGACCTCCCAGCCAGTGGATTCCGACTACAACGAACTAGAGGTATTCGAGCCGCCGCGTGTTTCAGCGAACTCGCGGGGAGCAGGTCGTGCGGCTGCCAGAATTAGAAACTCAAGAAACCCCAGAGGCTCTAAGACTAGAAATTCTAGAAAATCTAGAGGCTCTAGATAAATCAAAAGTTCCAGACATTCTCGGAGCCATCGGGAAGAATTCGTTTAAATTACTAGTAAATAACTAATAACAAGCAAGTTACAATGTTACTTTTCATCGTCATGTCCCTAGCAGCCGCCGTGACGGCCTTCTTTACTTACACTGCAGGCGAAGGCGGGCACTGGGGCTGGGCCATCGTGGCCGCCGTGGCCGCCGCGCTAGTCTCTTCGTTGCCTATCAGCTGGTGGGTGAAGAAGCGCATCGAGGCCATTTTCAACCGAATTCAGGAGATGCTCTTGCGTGACCAGCAGACAATGCAGCGCAAAGTCGCAGCGCTCCAAAACAAGGGCATCGGTGGTCAGAAGGTGATTGAGCAACTGGAAAAAGAGCAGGAGGCATCCGTGCGCGCGGCGATGGCTCCGCTGGAGGAACTCAAACCTTACCAGAAATGGAATCCGCTGGTCAAGAAACAGGCGGACATGCTCAGGGGACAGCTCCTTTTCCAAATCAAAGACTACGATGCCGCACGTCCTTGCCTGGCTAATGCGATGGTTCTCGACCCTACCGTCGCCTGCATGCAGATGGTTTTGCACTGGAGGCAAAACCCAGAGGAGACCAAGGAGTTGGACAAGATGTTCAATAAGGGCGTCGGGCGTTTCAAATACGACAAGGGAACGCTAATCTACGCGCTCTACGCTTGGATTCTTGTCAAGCAGAACCGACTGAATGAGGCAGTTGCCACGCTGGCCGAAGGCAAGACCAAGACCGAGGACCCTGTGATTGCCCAGAACTGGGACCATCTCGCCAACAACCGCCTCAAGCGCTTTAGTTTCGCCGGGCTGGGCGAACGTTGGTATGCACTGGGCCTCGAAACGCCCCAGCCCGTCCGCCAACAGCAGCAGGTGCCCTTTGGCGGGCGCGTCCCGCGCAAGGGTTTTAGGTAAATTCGCAATTCACAATTAGCAATTCGTGATGATTGCGTGCACGCTTCGTGCAAAATTAGGGACTTGGACTTTTGATCATTTTCCGCAAATATCATGGGCTTGGCAACGACTATCTGATTCCAACGGACAAGCCACACGCTGCGCCATCGGCGATTGACGCCAATCTGGTGCGTCGCATCTGCGATCCACATTATGGGCTGGGTTCCGATGGCATTCTCTATGGTCCATATTTGCCGGAAACCACTTTCTTCCAGAGACTTGAAATTCAAGATGCCAAATGCGCCTTCCGCATCTTGAACCCAGATGGCTCCGAAGCCGAAAAAAGCGGCAACGGCGTGCGAATCTTCTGCCGATTCCTATATGACAATGGAATGGTCGCTCTCCACGAGAACTTCACACTGGCCACTCTCGGCGGCCCCATCCGATGCCGCATAGATGATCCGGAAAACGCAATCCGCGCAGAGATGGGGCGTCTTTCCTTCGACAGCGCGATCATCCCCGTTGTTGGTCCCCGCCGCGAAGTCGTCCGCGAACATTTTATGATTGACGGCAAGGAACTGGAGTATTGCGCCGTCACCATCGGGAATCCACATTGTGTAATACCCTGTCCTCAGGGCATTTCTAAAGAACTGGCTTGTCGACTGGGTCCCATCATCGAATGTGAGGAACGTTTCCCGAACCGCACGAATGTTCAGTTCATCGCGCCAGTGGATCGCCATGCCGTCCGCGCCGAGATTTTCGAACGAGGGGCGGGCTACACCCTGGCAAGCGGCACCAGCGCCTGCGCCTGCGCAGCGGTGGCGGTCAAGATCGGCTGGTGTGAATCGCCCGTGACGGTGCGGATGCCCGGAGGAGAACTTACCATCCAACTTACAGCGGACTATTCCGCCACCCAATGCGGACCAGTCCATCATATCTACGACGCCAAATACCACGACGCCTGAAAACCTCCCACGGAACTCCAATGAAATACTTCGGTGCCCATGTCAGCATAGCGGGCGGACTCTTCCAGGCCGCCGACCGCGCCAAGGAACTCTCCGCCACTGGCTTCGCGATGTTCACGAAAAATCAGCGTCAATGGCGAGCACCCGCCATCACGGATATGGAAGCGGAGACCTTCCAGACACACCTCGCCAATGCGCAGATTCCTCCGGAAGGCGTTCTCCCCCATGACTCTTATCTTATCAACTTGGGCAACCCAGATCCCGAAAAACGCAAGAATGCCACGGGCGCCTTCGTCGCCGAACTCCAGCGCGTCGAAAAACTCGGTCTGAAATATCTCAATTTCCATCCCGGCAGTGGGTTGGGTGCAGATCTTCAGGACACGCTTCAGGCCATCGCTGAATGCATCCGCCAGGCACTGGCGGAAACCAGCACAGTCATCCCTGTCATTGAGAACACCGCCGGCCAGGGCAACTGCGCCGGCAAGAACCTGGAGGAACTTCAACGGCTTCTGGAATTGGTCAACTCCGACCGCTGTGGCATCTGCATCGACACCTGCCACGCCTACGCAGCTGGAATTGACCTGGCATCCTCCGAAGGATATGACGCTTTCTGGGAGGAATTCGCCAGCCGCATCGGATTGAAACGCCTGCGTGGAATGCACCTCAATGACACCAAATCTGCCTTGGGATCACATCTCGACCGCCATGCTCCTCTTGGCGAGGGTAATCTCGGCTGGACGCTTTTTGAAAGGCTCGCCAAAGACTCACGCCTGGATGGCTTCCCGATGGTCGTCGAGACTCCCGAACCAGAAAAGTGGGCCGCTGAAATCGCCCGTCTGCGCGCTACCGAAAAATAGCCTAAGTTCTGAGGCTATTTGCAAAACTCTCATCCAGCCCGCCCCACTTTCGCTTTCCACCTCGCTTGCAATACTTTAGTGGCAGAGCGGAAGTTATGCAGATACCTCTACTATTTATTCCAGACAAGCAGGTTGCCCCCAAAGGTCAGCCCTGCACCAAAGCCGATGGTCAAGATGCGGTCGCCCGACTGGATGCTGCCAGCACGATATAAATCATCCAACGCAATCGGCACGCTGGCACTCGAGGTGTTGGCCACCTGGGCAATGTTGAGGAAAAAACGTGCCACCGGAACGCCCATGTGCCGGGCAACCGCCTCAATGATGCGGCGATTTGCCTGATGAGGAATGATATGCTGTATATCTGATAGTTTAAAATTATTTCTTTCAAGCAATTTATATATAACATCCTCCATTGTGCGCACGGCAAATGGGAAAATCGCCTTACCGTTCATTTGCAGGAAAGGCACCCCCTGTGCTCCATCGACCGGAAAACTTGTGCCACATAGACGAATGAGTGCATTGCCCTCTGTGCCGTCGGCTCCCAGCACCTCATCAACCAGCCCTGGCTCTTCTGAAGGAACCAGGACGGTTGCGCCGGCGCCATCGCCGAAAAGGATGCAAGTAGAACGGTCGTGCCAGTCCAGCAGTCGTGAAAAGACCTCGGCCGCCACGACGAGCACGGGCGCGCCGTGGCATGCACAGTAGCTCCGCGCGAACGCCAATGCGTAGGGGAATCCAGTACAAGCGGCATTGAGGTTCACCGCTCCGGCATTCACCGCTCCTATCGCGCCTTGAATCAGACACGCCGTGGTGGGGAAATTCTCATAGTCCGCAGTGCAGGTGGCACAAATCACCATGCAGAGTTCGTCTGCGGAGATTCCTGCGTCCTCCAAAGCACGCTTCGAGGCCATGACGCCCAAATCGGCGCAATTCTGTCCCTCGACTACCACATGGCGCTGATGAATGCCGGTGTGCGAGACAATCCATTCGTCTGTGGTCTCCAGGCTTGCTTCCAAATCGTGGTTGGTCACTACCTTCTCTGGCAGGTAGGAACCCAGTCCCGCAATGCGGGCAAATGGCTTTTGAGGAAAAACATTCATCATGGGAAATTTCGCAAACATCTAAGGCAATTGCAAAATAGTTTTGCAGTCGCCTCGTATATACTATAATTCCATTTTTAGGCTTTTATGACATGCATGTCGAGAGTTTGACTACTATATTAGGAAGTAATTTCCCTTTGTACCCTGTCTTACTGGTAATGCATCACATATCATCGTTGCAAGCCTTATGCGCCCTATCCTCGCATTGACTGCGCCATTCTTATTTTCCGCCATGATCCTGCACGCCCAGGTGGCTGCGGACCATTCTTCAGTCGCCGACGCACGGGAAACCCTTCAACAGAGCCTCAATGCACTGCGTTCGACCTACACCGCCGACATCGAATTTGATGCCCCGGAGCTGTCAGAACTGGAGACCAAGCCGACTATCTCCTATAAACAACGTGTCTTCGAGGACGGTAGTGGGGACATCCAGGCCGACCTGGAGCACTTCCCGCTGCCTGAAGACGCACCGCCGGGCCTGAACGAAATCTCTGCCGGCTTCCTTCATACCGCAGAAGGAAACGCATTGCGGCTGGCGAACGAGGCCGTCATGCGCGATGGGCAGGGCAATGAAGACGACCCCATCGCGCAGATGCTCAACCAACTCAACGAAATCCCCATTCCCAGCGACGAGGAACTGGCCGCCATGGACCTCCGGCAAGAGACCGAAATCATCGACGGCGTGGAATGCCAAGTGCTTTCCTGGATTCCCAACGAATATGATGTCAACGACCCAAAGTCCGTCGCCATGCACTGCGTCGCCTTCGGTGCGGAAGACCATATTCTGCGTTCCTACACCGCCCTAAACGACCAGGGCGAGGAGATGTTCGCCCTGTACTTCAAAAACGTCAACACCAATCCCTCCTTCGGACCGGACGACTTTACCTTTGGCCCCAATGTCAAAGTCACCCATGTGGACAATGACAAGGACTTCGAGATTGAAGTCAAGGCGTTGTTCATGAAGAAGTTCCTCCAGGCGACTTTCAAGCCGAAGGGGAAGCGCAAGCGCCACACCGCTTCGGTCAACCAAGCACCTCAACCAGAACCAGAACCGATGCCGGAACCCAAAATTCCGGAGCCTCCCGCTCCGCCAGAGCCTCCCCCGACACCGGAGCCCGCACCACGTTCCTCCTACGGCAAACTTGCGGTGGTTGCGGGAGTGTTGCTGGCCTTGTTGATTACTGGCTTGCTAATCTTTTTGCAAAGAAAACGCGGTCAATAATAGGCTATTGCTTTCAGGTTTCTGACCAGAAGAAGGTTATTGCATTTTCTTCGCCTCGCCGCTTGTATCACGGCTTGGACAGAAAAATACGATTTGCATAGCGGACAGTCTCCATCGCGTCCCGTGCATAGTAGTCTGCGCCGATGGCGTCAGCGTATTCCTGAGTGAGAACCGCCCCGCCGACCACGACTTTCGCGGGCACGCCCTTTTCACGCAACAACTTGATGGTCTCCGCCATGCTCACAACGGTAGTGGTCATCAGCGCACTCAAGCCAATCAGACGGATCTTTTCGTCAATGGCAGTCTGAACGATGCGTTCTGGGGACACGTCCTTACCCAGATCCAGTACCTCGTAGCCGTAGTTTTCAAGCATCACTTTCACGATGTTCTTGCCGATGTCGTGAATATCGCCTTTGACCGTGGCAAGGATGATGCGACCTTTGGCTTGTCGGGCATTCCCCTGGAGAGTTTCCTTGATGACCTCAAACGCGGCTTGGGCCGCCTCAGCGCTCATCAGCAACTGCGGCAGGAAGACAGTCCCCTTTTCGAAGCCCTGCCCCACGCGATCCAGCGCGGGCACCAGTTCCTCGTTGATGATGTCCATCCCCACACGACCACTCTGCAACAACTCGCGTGTGGCTTCGGCGGCACGTCCGGTCACCCCACGTGCAACCGCCTCTCCCAGTGATAGCGTAGAACCGGAAGCGTTTTCGCCAGTGGTCTTGGGTGCATTGCCAACCGTCGGCGCACTCGTGCCAGGCGTGGCGTTCGCGTAAGCCTCGATGTATTCGGCGCAGTTGGGATCCAGTGCGGCCAGTGCACAGAATGCGCGGTACGAGGCCATCATCGCGGCGTTGTTTGGATTGATGATGGCGCAGGAAAGACCGTTTTGCAACGCCATTGTGAGGAAATGCGCATTCACAATCTCGCGCATCGGCAATCCAAAGGAGATATTGGAGACACCCAGAATCGTATTGCCATGCAATTCATCCCGCACGCGCCGGAGCGTCTCCAGGGTGACCAGCGCACTTCGCGCCTCGCTGGAGATGGTCATCGCCAGACAGTCTATGACGATATCTTTTCGCGGAACGCCATAGCGGTCAGCGGCTTCGTAGATGCGTTTCGCAATGGCGAGGCGACCGTCCGCATTGTCTGGAATGCCCTGCTCGTCCAGCATCAGTGCGACCAGCACGCCGCCGTACTTGGCAACCAACGGAAAGACCTGTTCGATGACCTCCTGCTTGCCGTTGACCGAATTGACCATCGGCTTGCCGTTGTAATGGCGCATCCCGCGCTCCAACGCCTCCCGGTTCGAGGTGTCAATCTGCAAAGGCAGTGTCAGAACACTCTGGAGGCGAGTGACAACCTCCTCCATCATCGCGGGTTCATCGATTTCCGGTAGGCCGACATTCACGTCCAGCACATGCGCGCCTGCGCCCTCCTGGTCGATCCCCTGCTGGAGAATATACTCGACGTCATGCTTGCGCAGTGCCTCCTTGAATTTCTTCTTGCCAGTGGGGTTGATGCGCTCGCCGATGATAATCGGTTTCTGACCGATTTCCACGGCATGCGAGAAGGAGGAGACCACCGTGCGTGCCTTCTCGGTCGCAGGACGGAACGGCAGTTTCCTCACCGCCGCGACTTCGCGCACGATATGCTCCGGCGTTGTGCCGCAGCAGCCGCCGAAGACCTGGACTGGACATTCGGAGGCCATTTTGAAAATCTCCTCGGCGAACTCCTCGGGACCGACATCGAAGACCGTCCGGCCATTCTCGGAGCGCGGAAGACCGGCGTTCGGATTCACGATGATGGGCAACGAGGAGATTTCCGCCATGCGTCGGACGATTGGCGCCATCTGCCGAGGTCCCATTCCGCAGTTCACGCCCAAGGCGTCCACATGCAGGCCTTCCAATAGCGCGACGGCGGAATCCACGTCTCCGCCGGTCGTCAGCTTCTCCTTCTGGTTGAAGGCAATCGTGGCCAACACCGGCAGGTCGCAGTTCTCCTTGGCGGCCACCACGGCGGCCTTCGCCTCATAGGGATCGTTCATCGTCTCGATAAGCACCAAGTCCACGCCCGCCGCCACGCCAAGGCGCACGACCTCGCCGAAGATTTCAACCGCACGTTCGAAAGGCAAGTCGCCTACCGGTGGCAGCATCTTTCCCGTCGGACCGATGTCCAGCGCGACATACGCATCCTCTCGGCCGGTGCGACGCATCGCTTCGCGCACATTCCCAACGGCGGCTGTAATTATTTCATTTAAGTTATTGAATTTAAGTGAATTAGCACCAAATGTATTGGTATTGATGATGTCGCTGCCTGCCACAAGATATCCCGCATGCAGTTCAATGATGTCCTCTGGACGCGTGAGATTCCAAGTCTCGGGCAGTTCACCGCCCTTCAGTCCCTTCGCTTGAAGGATCGTGCCAGTTCCGCCATCACAGAAAAGCCACTCGCGACCAAGTCTTTTTCGTAAATCGTTTTTCATACTCTTGCCAACAAATTGCTCATGCTCGGAACTGACAATCAGGACAACCACAGCGCTCGCAGGGATGATTGACTAGCGACTCCGATACCTCGCCATGACACAAACCGACCACTGCCGTGACCGATTTCGAAGGCGTCATCAAAAGAGAATCCAGCAGACACACGCCTAGGAGCTTCGGAGTATTCAAAATGCGGATGAAGTCACGCTGGTGCTCCAGGGAGAAATCCCCATAGCCTGGAGAGAAGCGCGGGCGGCAGACAAGCCCACGCGCCTGGGCAGCAGACACGATTTCGGCGTTAAGCTGGTCGCATACCTCCTCCACCAGCGCCGCTCCCGCCGCCTGATAGATGACTGCCTCGCTCATCCGCCGAACTTCCGCCTGGCGAATTAGACGGTCCACTTCCGCGCCAATCGTAGCCGCCATCATGCAGACTTCATGACAATTCTGTAGATTTTTCGCCAAATCACGACTTTTAACAACAATTCCGGCAAAATGCAGAATCCCCTCGTCCATGCATTCCAGCGGAAAATACTGGTGTGTCGTGCGGGGTTCGGCGACTTCCTGAAGCTGTGCCACGCACTCCTCCACCATCATCGACACCTCTGCGGAGGGCTCGCCTCCGCAGTAGCCGAGGTAACGAAAGACTTCCTTGCGTGGAATGTCGGGCGTCATTTCCAGATATCCGAGAGATTGCTGAGGATTCCAGCGGCGATTTCAGGCTTGTTCATTGTATAGACATGGATATGCTTCACGCCGTTAGCCACCAAGTCGATGATCTGATCGGAGGCATAGACGATGCCGGCCTGCTTCATTGCGCCAGGGCGATCCCCAAAATGGTCCACCATCGCTCGGAAGCGCTGAGGGACATTGCTGGCGGAGAGGTGGATTGCCCGTTCGACCTGCTTGGCATTGGTGATGGGCATGATACCCGCCAACACCGGCACGGTGATTCCGCGTTCTCTGATACGATAGAGGAAATTATAGAAGATGTTGTTGTCGAAGAACATTTGAGTCGTCAGGAAAGAGAGCCCCGCATCCACCTTGTCCTTCAGATGCGCGATGTCATCCACCTTGTGAGGGGTGTCAGGATGGCCTTCCGGATAGCAGGCTCCGCCGAGGCAGAAATCACCCTGACGTTTGATGTCCTGGATGAGTTCATAGGCATAGTGGTAGTCTTGCGATGGACTTCCACCATCGGGGATATCACCGCGCAATGCCATGATGTTTTCCAGCCCGCGTTCTTGGAACTTGCGAACCATCGTCGCGACGTGCTCACGCGTAGAGGAAACACAAGTAAGGTGCGGCAGCATCGTGATGCCATAGTTGCGCTGGAGATTGTCCGCGATATCCACAGTGAACTCGCTGGTCCCCCCGCCTGCACCATAGGTCACGCTCATGAAATCCGGCTTCAGCTGCGCAATCGCCTCGGTCGCGGCGGAAATCGTCGCGAAGCCGTCCGCCTTCTTCGGCGGGAAGACCTCGAAGGAAATGGTGACCTTGTCTTGCTGAAGTATTTCGCTGATTTTCATAAAAATGCGTCGGTTGAGAGAGTCACTACAATTCTGCAACACCTAAAAGTTTGCAGGGCGAGTGAGAAACTATGCAAATGCCATTTGAAACACTGATGACGGTAAAAATGGCAAAGTGGGAAAGCTCGGAGAGGCTAGTTCTTCTAGAATTTCTGAATCTTTAAGAGTTTATAAACACTATGGAATGTTTTTCCGCAGGCAGAAAAACTTTAACCATACAGTTGTGAATTCTATAATATAATCTGCGGCAAGATTGTTGAAGCCGACATACCTTACGGAAATGTCCCGTGAATCCCACATCCCCCTCGGGCAATCGCAGGAATCTCATGCCCGGAAGCCCATTCATCCCTCGCCCTTGGAACGGGTGGTTTCATAACCATTCCACATTCCTTATTATTCTTCAGACCGTGCGGATAAAATTTAATAGGAAGAATTATCTTATCGAAGTTTTCGCAATTTATGACCACTCCACGGTCGCCATCCATTACAGCGGGAATGTCACCACATTCTCCTTTTCACTCCATTCCAGAGATATGCGATTCCTTTTTTGGATTTTTCTGCTCCCGATGCTTCTTGCCGCTGCCCCAACCATGAAACGCGATTTCACGCCAGCTGTGGCTTTGGGCAGTCACGGAATGGATTTCCCAGCAGAAAAACTCTTTGGACAGAAAGGGACAATTCTGGCCAAATTTCAACAGAACCAGCCAGCTTCTGCAGAACGCGCCAACCGCGCCATCTTCACCCTGCGTTGCCACTCACGCCTCCAATTCGGTCTCGCCTATATTCCCAATAATTCTCGGAAATTCCTTTTCCACTTTGGCGACCAAGACGCGCAGTTCTATCACGAACTCCCCGACGAGTTCGATTTTGGTCATGACTACACCGCCGCCATCACCTGGGACGGCGCACTCGTGAGGCTCTATCTTGACGGGCGGCTCCTTGTGGAATCTCCCCAGCCCGTTCCCGTGGAGAAACTCGACGCCCTTCATCTGGGGCCGTATCGCGACGACTGGATTGCGGTCAACCCCTGGGCAGATGACACGCTCTTCCAGCAGCTCCTCTGCTTTGACGAGGCACTTTCTCCTGCCGAAATCGCCACGCTCTCCGGCTCCACGCCCACACCATCATGGCAGGAGTATCAGACGCAACTTGTCATTCCTATCCAGGACTCCGATGCGATTGACTGGTCCTGCGCCGCCTCTCTGCCAGAACTAGTCTCCCTGAACTCGCGCGCACCTGGCTTCACCTCGCCGGACGGACGGTTCTTGCTCGCCGCCACCCCCGATGCGCTGCACTTCTCCTTCGAGTATGTCATTCCAGCAGGCAACACCGTCGCCGTCGGACAGCCCCGTACGGCGGAGAGCGAACCCGAGGTCTGGGGTAGCGAGTCCTTTGAATTCTATGTGAATCATGCTGACCACAACTATCGCTTTGCGGGCAACGTGGCTGGTGGCTATGCGGAGAACCGTGACAACGACGCTGAATGGAATGGCGCCTGGACCTACGAGAGCCATCTGGAGATGCAAATTGACAACTCGCAACGCTGGCGTGGCGAGGCCGCCATCCCCTGGAGCACGTTGGATACCGCAAGCAACCCCGAGAACATGGAGTGCTGCCTCGCCCGTACTTGGTGCCTGCCAGACTACACCGCCGCCACCGTCCTCTACGGGAATCCCGCCGAGGACTCCTACAACCAGCCCAGCCGCTACGCCAAAGTGCGTTTCGCCTACGGTGCGCCTGTCGTCCAGCAAATCTCTCGCGAGAATCCCGAACGCGGGGAATTCCGTCAGAAGATGCGCTTCGCGTCCCCGCAGGATGCCACTGTTGAATACCAAGTGGATCTGCTTCGGGAGGATGGTCTTGCACAGCCCCTTCCACTCTACCGCCGTACACTTGACCTTCAGGCGAACACTCCTGTTGAAATCGCGGTCACCGCCCGCATTCCCTCTGACACCTATGATCTTCTGCGTTATCGGCTCATTGACCTCACCTCACACTCGCCTCTCGCCTCCGACCTCTCACCTCTCACCTCTAACCTCACCCCTCTCACCTCTAACCTCTCACCTTCAACCTCTCCCCGCTCACCTTTACTACAGTGTCTGGCGCCCTTCACCCTCAACCAAGTCCCGATTGAACTCAAGCCGCACTACCTCTCCTGCTCCATCGACGTCATTGTCCAGCCGGCCCTCCTGCAAAAACTCTCCGGCGGCGCAACCGAATTCGAGCTCGTCCTCACTATGCCCAACGGCACCGAATTGCTCCGCCAGCCGCTTGACGGCGAGACGATGAGCTTGCCCTTCGATCCACACTCCCCTGCTGGGAAATACACCGTAACAATTTTTACCGCAAGTGGTAAAGAAATCACCGCAGCAGCTCTGGACTACCCCGGGCTTGGCGAATGGAATACCGCGGAATTCCCCACCGACATCGTGCTGCCGCCCTTCACCCCGCTGGAATACGACAAGACCACCAGTCGCCTGTCGATGTGGGGCCGCGCCTACGACTACGGCGGCGGACCACTGCCCACGCAAATCACCACGCAGGAGCAGGAGTGTTTCCTCGCCTCTCCGCAACTCATCGCCAACGGCGTACCGCTGGAAGTCGCCACTTCCTTCAGCTTCCCCATCAAACAAAAAAGAAACGCCACCCATGCGGAAATGGGCGGTGCAACGAGGTTTTCAGATGGCTCGGTGCTCTCCACGTCCGAACTCTTCATCGAATACGACGGCGTGGCATACCACCGCCTCAGGCTCAACGCCGAAAGCGATTTGCAGGATATCACTCTGCGCTTCACTCTCGCTCCCGAAATCGCCAAATACCTCCACGCCTCCGTCAACACCACCTGGGGCAGCAAACTCACTCGCGTCGTGCCGGAAGGGCACTCCGAGTACCAGTTCTATCCGATGTTCTGGATCGGCATGGAGGACAAGGGCCTCTGCTTCTTTACCGAACACCACAACGGCTGGACGGGCGACTCCAACGCAGTCTTCACCATCGACCGTTCCGCCGAGCAGGCCATCCTTGAAATCCACTTGCGCAAGACTCTCGCAAAAGGCGAGGCCTTCGACTTCGAGCTGGGCATCTGCGCAACGCCCGTCAAGCCACCGCATCCCCTTGCGCCGCTGGTCATCCGCGGAGACGAATATGTCGCCCCCATGAGCCGCCCCGGCCACCTCCCCGTGGTCCACTCCTCCGAATACCGAGTGCCCTACCCCCACGACATCGACTGCCCCTTTGCCGACCTCCCCGCTCTCGGCCGCTCACCCGCCGATGCGACCTACCGCGAGGCGCTGAAGCAGCGCGACGCCGCTGGAAACTACGCCGTGGTTTACCTCGACTCCCGTTGCCTCTCCGACCAGTACCCCGAGATCGCGGCCTTCCGCGAAGAGTGGCAGAACACCCCGCGTGTCGCGCTGGACTACCTCTCCGAGGGTGCCAAATACCAAGTCTTCACCTGCTGCCCGACCACCGGTGCCAACGCATTCTTCCAATTGAAACTTAAGGAGTTGCTGAAACGATTTGATTTCGACGGCGTGTATTTCGACTTCGCGCTGATGGATGTCTGCAACAACCACCGACACGGCTGTAACGAACATTGGCCAATTCTCGCCACTCGCGAGTTCTACCGCCGCGTCGCGCTCCTCCTCCACCAGCTCGGCAAGCCGGAGCCGATCATCCAGCTCCACAACACCGACGCCGTCCAACTGCCCGCCATGAACTTCGCGACCATGCTCTTCAACGGCGAGCACATCCGACAGGCCTCGACACCCATGCTCCACAACGGCAGGGACTTGCTGGACAACTACGGCATCGAGATGTTCGCCACCGAACTCTCCAGCCTCCCCTTCGGACTCACCAACGCAGTCTATCTCCCAGCCGACGTCCTCCTTCCCGAAAACGGCGGCGGCAAGGAGAAACCCGAGCTATACGTCTTCCGCATGACTCAGGCCGGACTCGCCGGAACCCTTCCCCACAACACCATGCTCGCCCAAGACCGAGTACATTATGGTCTGCTGGACAAAGTCTTCCGCATCTACGAGGCCTTCGGCGTCCCACAGGCGCAATTCCACGGCTACTGGACGAAGCCCGTCGCCGTCACAGACGCCCATGGCATCTACATAAGTTGCTACACCGCAGAGGATCGTTCGCGTGTGCTGGCAGTCATCTCGCATATCGCCAAGGACCACGATGACCAGGAGTTCTCCGTCACCTTCGACTGGCCGAAGCTCGGCATCACCACCGCCCTCCCCCACGCCAACGAACGCCTCACATCTCCCGATCCAGAATATCAGGAACTCTATCAGATACGCGCTGAAAAGCAGGTGGACGCAAGGCGAGCGCCACTCGACCTCGGAGACTTCGGCTGCGAAATCCTCGGCTGGGACGGAAACACCCTCCGCCTCAGCCTGAAGCACCACTGCTTCGCCATCGTCGAACTCACGCCGTAATGGAAAGAATACGCTGTATTCCCAAAGAGGGAATCTAAAGGCTGGGCTTTTCAGCTGCGAAGCAGCCAGCGCACGGAGTGCGCGACTATGCATAACCGCCTGCAAGCGAAACATATTGGTCGCGCAGTTGGCGGTGCCCCGTCGCCCAATGCTACGCCCGATAAGGGCGCGATGACACCTTGCAGCTGCGAAGCAGCCAGCGCACGGAGTGCGCGACTATGCATAACCGCCTGCAAGCGACCAGAATGGTCGCGCAGCTGGCGGTGCCCCGTCGCCCAATGCTGCGCCCGATAAGGGCGCGATGACACCTTTCAGCTACGAAGCAGCCAGCGCACGGAGTGCGCGACTATGCATAACCGCCTGCAAGCGACCAGAATGGTCGCGCAGCTGGCGGGCCGCCAACGCCAGAATCCTGCGCCCGATAAGGGCGCGATGACACCTTGCCCCAGAACCCCATGCAACATGTCCCAGTTCGGTCTCCCTCGTGGGGAACACAGCGAAAGAATATTGCTTATAGAATTTTGTCAAAAATATAGAATTTTTGACTGTTTTATTTGGCAAATTTCAAAAGTCATATTATCTTACTAGAAAACTCGGCATTTCAGCCGTTGCCAAGTGACGGTTTGGACGGTTGAACAACTCCTCGCGGACGTCAGGTGCTTAATGTCGGAAAACGCCAAAGCACGGGCAAAGAAGGCGGATAAATGAACTGCAATTGACTTCATACAAGCATGTCAAATGTTTTAAAATCGCACTATCGGCCTTCCACTATCAAATCGCTGAGAACCTCTGCATCGGATAGGAGAAAAACACCCTTAAAATATTTTGTGTGA
The DNA here is from genome assembly GCA_017617415.1 of Victivallales bacterium. Lineage (GTDB taxonomy): Bacteria > Verrucomicrobiota > Lentisphaeria > Oligosphaerales > Oligosphaeraceae > RGIG1601. Next base: position 55,443 of record JAFZWH010000091.1, read on the forward strand.
CGAATTTCGTTTTTAACAGGCAGACTCGTAAAACTGTGCTAACTTAATCAATTGTTCGGCTTCACTTATTGCTCACTGATTTCAAATTTGACATGAGACATAGATGTTGCCCTATGTAATCCACAGTTCTTTTCACAAGACATTGGATTTTAGACAGTAAAATGGTTTTTAAATAACATAAAATGAAAAGTGAAACGCTTGTCCAAATCGTAAATAATACGCATACACACAGCCTTACGCTTTTTTCAAAGGATGAAATCGCTTGGCTAGAAAAACGTATCTTCACGCGGAAAACAAAAAAAGGCGAGGAATATGCCGTTAAATGTATTGTTCGTGATAAGGATATCAAGTTGACACCTGAAGAAATCGTACGACAACTTTATGCCCACCGCCTTATTGATGAATATGGTTATTCTGTTTCACGTCTTAAGTTTGAATACCCTGTGTATTTTGGCCGAGAGAGAAAGTCGGCAGATATTGTTGTTCGTGACAAAGACGACCTTAATACCCCTTATATCATCATCGAAACGAAGCAGCCTATGGCAAAAGATGGACGCGAGCAGCTAAAATCATATACACTCGCAACAGGCTCGCCAATAGCCGTTTGGACAAACGGAGAATCTATCACGTATCATCAACGTAAAGATCCAAATTTCTTTGAGGATATCCCAGACATCCCAAACGAAAACCAGTCGCTTTCAGATATTCTTAACAAACCTTTTACACTTGAAGACCTTATCCGTGAGGACAAATTAACAAAGACTGGAAAGTCTTTGAAAGACCTTATTCTTGAAATGGAAGACGAAGTTCTTGCCAATGCAGGTGTTGACGTGTTCGAGGAGGTATTTAAACTTATCTTCGCCAAACTTTATGACGAGAAAAGTGGGGCGCAATATAAGGGCTACAATCTCAAATTCCGCAACTCTGGCCAAAGTAACACTGAATTAAAAGAAAAGATTGAGTCCCTTTTCAAAGAGGCATGTAGCGAATGGCCGGGCGTTTTTCCAGATGATGCAAAAATAGCCCTTACGCCTCCACATCTTTCAATATGTGTTGCATCGCTTGAAACGGTCAAACTTTTCAACTCAAATCTTGATGTTGTTGATGATGCTTTTGAGTATCTGATGAATAAATCATCGAAAGGCGAAAAGGGACAGTATTTCACGCCACGCTATGTGATTGACATGTGTGTAAGAATGCTCAACCCCAAACCAACGGAAACAATGATTGACACAGCGGCGGGATCGTCGGGGTTCCCTGTGCATACTATCTTCTACGTCTGGCGACAGATGCAACTTGACGCAAATAAGGAAATTAGTCATCTTTTCACCGCCTCACCCAAAGGAAAAGAAGAAATTGATTATGTTCGTAACAAAGTGTTTGCCATCGACTTTGATGAAAAGACCGTACGTGTCGCACGGACTCTGAACCTCATTGCCGGAGACGGACATACTAACGTCTTGCATTTGAATACTCTCGACTTCGGACGATGGGATACCGTCACGAAGCAACAGGAGTGGACCGACACGTATAATGAAGGCTACAAAAAACTTCGCAAATTGGAGTGCGATCCGTCCCACGCCTATTTCGAGTTTGACATCCTGATGGCCAATCCCCCTTTTGCTGGCGAGATAAAAGAAGGACACCTTCTTTCGCGCTATGAATTCGGCTCAAAGAATGGCAAGCAACAGAAGAGCGTAAGTCGCGACATCCTTTTCATTGAGCGCAACATCAATTTCCTTGGAGCGGGGGGACGCATGGCCATAGTCCTTCCACAAGGTCGCTTTAATAATGTAACCGACCAATACATTCGCCAGTTTATCGCCGACCGTTGTCGCATCCTCGCCGTCATAGGTTTAGACGGCAATACCTTCAAGCCCCACACGGGGACCAAGACGAGCGTCCTTTTTGTACAGAAATGGCAGAACGACAAAAATAAACCAAACTACAACCCCAAACGCGACGATTACCCCATCTTCTTTGCGACCCAACGCAAGGAGGGCAAGAATTCGCGTGGTGATAAAATATTCTGGACAAAGGACAAAAACGGGACGACAACCGATCCCAAACTTGCTCTCCTTGACCAATACGGACATCCTATTGTCTATCACGACCTCTTCGCAACCTACAACTACATTTGGGACGAAAAGGCGAAAACCAATCGCCTTAAGCAATTGACTCCTGACGGTATCGCAGAAGCATTCGCTCAATTCGCTGCAAAGGAGAAATTAAGTTTTTTTCGCTGATCCCCTTTGACAAGTCCCGTTACGAGGAATTGTCAAAGGGGTTGGAGATTAGCGAAGTCTTTCTCTCGGCATTAGAGCGAACATGGCGACTTGATGCAGAATTCTACGCCAAGGAACACATAAGGATTAATATGCTCTTACGAGCAATTAGATCTATTCCCTTGAACAAATTTGCATCGATTTCCGATGGAAATCACCTGGGAGTTAGCGAGGATTTTTGTTCGGAAGGTGTACCATATTTCCGTGGTGGCGACATCAAGGAGTTCTTTTTGTCATTTGGGAAACCAGATTATTGTGTGCCACAAAACGTATATGAAAAACCGACAATGTTGCGATCGCACATGAAGAAAGGCGATGTTTTTGTTTCCATTGTCGGCGCAATTATTGGCCAGATCGGCATGAAGACTGATGATGCACCTGCATTGTGCAGTTGCAAACTTGGCATACTCCGCCCCAATAATATTAAGACAAGCGCATATCTTGCGGCGTTCCTCATGTCATCAATGGGACAATCACAGATACGACGTTTTAGGCGAGGTTCAGCGCAGACAGGATTGATTCTTGACGATTTCGATCAATTGCTTGCGCCTGAATTCTCGGATAGATTTTACGATAAGGTTACCAAAATAATACAAGCGGCACTAAATGCAAGAAGTGGCACCATTGCCAGAATTCAAAACGCCGAACAGTTGTTGCTTGCTGAACTTGGCTTTGCCAACTGGTCGCCGACCGAAGAAACAACGAGCGTAAAGAATTATTTGGATATTGTTTCAGCAGGGCGATTTGACGCCGAATACTTCCAACCGAAGTATGATGAACTCTTCGCATTGCTTTCAAAGTGCAAGGTTCGTCCACTTAGTGGTAAGGATGGTGTGGTCGATATTCAGAGGTCAATCGAACCGGGAAGTGAAATCTACTCTGATAAAGGCATTCCATTTGTGCGAATTGCAGACTTTTCGGAGATGGGCATTACAAAGCCGGAGATTCACATTCCACCAGAAATTTGTACCGACATCCCACGGCCGAAAAAAGACACTATCCTCCTTTCGAAAGATGGAAGTGTCGGCATCGCCTATAAGGTCGAGGAGGATTTGGATGTTGTCACATCTAGCGGTATACTCCATCTGACAGTGAAAGACAATTCAGTACTACCAGACTTCCTGACGCTTGTTCTTAATAGTATAATTGTCAGACTTCAGGCGGAGCGTAGTGCAGGTGGTTCCATCATCCAACATTGGAAGCAATCGGAGATTGAAAATGTGCTAATCCCAATTCTGACAATGTCAAGTCAGCAAAAGATTGCCGCAAAGGTTCAAGAGAGCTTCGCCCTACGCCGTAAATCCAAGCAACTTCTCGACCTCACCAAACACGCCGTCGAAGTGGCGATTGAACAAGGCGAAGACAAGGCTGTTGACTTATTGGAGAATCAATAATGCAAATGGATTATAAAACAATTCTTGCAACCTGTATGCGACTTAAAGATACTGTAGTGGTGGAAAATGTTTCTCTGCTTATGTCGAATACCTATTTGTTGTATCAATCCATGCAACCATTAGTCAGCCAAACTTTGAAGCCATTATTGAGAGAGGTGGACAATTTAGCCTCTGCATTACCAATTGAGTTTGAAGCACAAAAACAATTCCTTGTCACAGATAACAAGAAGTGCATAGCGGAGTCAAATGTTGATTGGTTGTTTGGTTTGGGTGCGCTCGTTCGGGATTTGGATAATTTATACGCGATTGTTAATTCGCAAGACCATGTGATTAAAAACAAAGAAGCGGATATTAAGGGGACTTGTAAAAAGATATTTATCAGCCACTCGTCCAAGGACAAAGAGATTGTTGATTCATTTGTAACATTGCTGACTCGTGGTGGTGGAATTGCGCAGGATGACATCTTCTGTACATCCATCGATGGAATTAAGATTGCGAATGGCGAGGATATCAGGAAACATATTCAGGAGAACGTCAACTACGCTGATTTTGCAATTCTGTTGGTTTCAAAAAATTACAAGGAAAGTGAAATATGTCTGAATGAAATGGGGGCGGTGTGGGCCATAGATAAGAGGGTTAAAGCTTACGTGTTTCCTGATTTGAAAGAAGAAAGTGTCGGTTGGTTGATTAACAACAATGCGGCGGAAAAATTGAATAATCCAACTGCGCTGGCCTCTCTATACGAGGAGTTACAGCAATTCTATAAATTACCTTTGTCAATAACTGGTTGGACGGCTCAAGCAAAAGCATTTTGCGATAAATTTGCATTACATTACGTCACTGTGTGACTACAAGAAAGGATCTCCTGATGGCAAGTCAAATAACAAGTGAACTTGATGGTATCGTCGCACTTATTCGAGATTTCAAGTCGAAACCATTGATGCCGCTTTTTGAGGCACTGGTGAATTCAATTCAGGCTATTGAAGACCGATTCCAAGGTAAGTATGACGAAGGAAAGATCAGAGTCATAATCAAAAGAGCGGCACAGCGAGAGTTGGACTTTAAGGATGGAAATCGACGGGAGCCAAAGATATTGGGGTTTCAAATTGTAGATAATGGCATCGGTTTTACTGATGAAAATCTGGCGTCTTTTAAACTTATGGCATCCAAGCAAAAAGCAGCTCGCGGAGGAAAAGGGATTGGTCGTTTCACTTGGCTAAAGGCATTTGACGACGTAAAGATTTTAAGCGTATATGAGGATGCGAATGGGGAGAAGAAGCAACGCGAGATAGAATTTTCATTGCAACATGGCATAAAAGATTCTTCCCCTGTTGCTGTGGAGGAAAAGACGCCGATTCAGACAATTGTCTCTCTGAATAAATTTAAGCCTGCCTACCGCGATCTCCCGGCAGCCTATAGGACGACGGAAAAAATTGCACAAAGGATTCTGGAGCATTGTCTGGTTTCATTCCTTGCAAATAAGGTCCCTGATATTGTCGTGATGGACGATTCGAACGAGAATTCGTGCTTACTAGCTCAGATGTTCAATGACGACATCAAGCCGCAGATAACGACGGATAGGATTGATGTGGGAAAAGAACACTTTACTTTGACAGAAGTGAAGCTGTATGGAACCAATGCACAAATGCATCGCTTGGTGTTTTGTGCAGATTCACGGGAAGTGACTACATGCGATATAGGAAAGCGATTGGGCACGACGATCCAATTTGATGAAAAGGGGAAAAAGTTCGTGTATGCAGTTTATGTGACTGGTACATATTTAGATTCGCATGTATTGCCGACGCGAGATGATTTTACCATACCAGAAGAATCGGCACCGCTAGACGCGGAGGCACCTATTGGGCGTAGTTCGATTGAAGAAGCGGTTGTTACACATGCAAGACAGTATTTAAAGCCATACTTGGACTCTCTGCAAACAAAACGCAAAGAGCTTGTTGAGGGATATGTTGCGGAAAAGAATCCGGCATTGCGAGCCGTTGTTAAATACTGTCCTGAGGCATTAGAGGAGATAGACCCAAATTCGTCGGATGAGAAGATAGATGAAGTGCTGTATCATCATAAGGGCAAGGTGGAATTTGAAATCAGGCGGAATAGTGAGAAGTTGTTGAAAACGCAGGCGGAATCGTTTAATGGAAGTGAAGAGATCATAAAAGAACTGGCGGAAAAGTATGATGATTTCCAAAAAGACAACCTTGCCGCATACGTGACATATAGAAAGTTTGTCATAGAATTGTTTAAGAAGAAGATTGCATCACGACCAGATGGAAGTTATGTAGACGAGGAGATATTGCATGATATAATCTTCCCAAGACGAACTGATTCGGATGTTATCGGATTTGATAATCATAATCTGTGGCTTATTGATGATAGGTTGGCCTTCCACGCATGCGCCATGTCGGATAAGGAAATCCGTGAGTTTATGGACAGTGATTCTGCCGATAGACCAGATATTGTTGCCTTTGCTGATGTAGATCCAGACACGCGCGTTGCAAGGACTGTTTCGATAATAGAGTTTAAAAAAACTAATCGTACAAATTACAGAGACGAGAAGCCGCCAGAACAAGTGCAGAGAATGCTTCGCCAAATACGCGAAAGCAAGCATGTCTTGGTCGATCATGGGCGACCTATCCACATTTCACAAGAAGACACTCAATTCTTGTGCTATGCCATTTGTGATTTTACGAAACCCATTCATGATTGGGCAGAAGAGAATGATTATGCAAAAGTGCATGGCGGGTTTGCGTATTACTACTACAACAGGAATTTAAATGCGAGTATATATTTAGTCAACCTTGACCAGATTGCCATTGATGCCCGGAAACGTAATTTTGCTTTCTTTGACAAGCTTGGGGTTAAATGCACATAGTTTTAAAGGGGTAAAGATTGCGAACTGGCGATTAATGTTTCCTACAAGAAAGGCGTTGTTGTATGAAGCAAAAAGGCGTTATCTACATTCTGACGAATCCGGCGTTTCCTCAATATGTCAAGATTGGGTATGCGCAGGATTTGGAGAAACGGCTTAAGCAGCTGAATCGTAGCGAGACGATTCCGTATGCCTTCCGTGCATATGCGGTGTATGATGTCGAAAGCGAACTGACCGACAAGGATCTTCATGCGATTATCGACAGCATAAACCCCGATCTGAGGACAATCGAGAACTTCGACGGCAAGAAGCGCGTCAAGGAGTTCTATGCGATGTCCGCCGAGGATGCGTATCACCTGCTGGAGTGCATTGCAAAAATCAGCGGGACCACCGACCGCCTGAAGCGCATGAAGCCAGAGGGGCACGAAATTGAAGATGAAAACACGGCGCGCGAGGTGCAGGATGCGGCGCGGCGCGGTCCGTTCCGGTTCAGCATGTGCGGAATCAGTGCCGGAGCGCAGGTCGTGTTTGTGAATGACGAGAGTAAAAAGGCTATCGTCGTGGATGATCGCCACGTCAGATTTGCCAGTGAAACCACATCTCTTTCTGCACTCGCAAAGCAGCTCCTTGGTTGTGACCATCAAGTCCAGGGAACGCTCTACTTCTCCTACAACGGCATAATCCTTGACGACATTCGCAAAGAGCGGGAGGCGGGTAATTAGAGTGAAACTAATTGAAGGGGTTGTACGAAGTAGTCGCGGAATAAGAAGGCAACCGGAAAAGATCTCTTCCTATTTTATCTATTCCATGACCACGCCAATGGAGTGAGTCCCCATGCCACGCCGCACACAAACACCCGAATCCTCGCAGTCCATCCCCGAGATGGTGGATGAACTGACACGTCAGGAAATTGCCACTTGGTACAAGGACGGCAAGTTGACGCCTCATGGAAGGGAAATGGCGAAGTTCCTGGACCGCGCCTTTCCGGCGGAGAAGGTGGACAAGTGGGGCTTCCTTCTCACGCGCAAGGAGATAGAGGCCATCAAACGCAAGGCTGCGGAGCGGAAGCGCCTTGCGGCGGAAAACCGGGCCAAGACGGCGGCGATCCGCAAGATTCGGGCGGACACGCGGAAGAACGGCTTCGGGCCGGAGGACGAGCTGAACGACTTCGCCAGCATCCACTGGGCTTTCATGGCGGCCCGCGACGAGCTGAAGGTCCGCGGCTTCTCGCTGGACCTGATGAACAAGCTCAAGGCGGACGTCGTGGCGCGAATCTCTCCCTGGAACATGCAGCACCATGTGGACTACATCAAATACTTCATCTACCAGTACTACCTTTCCTGCAGCGAGCTTCACATCGCAACCCTGCCCGCCTCCCAGCAGGAAGAGGCAAGGCAAGGCTGGACGAAGATCCTGCGCCCCTTCAAGTGCCGCGAGCCGTGGCTGAGTCCATTGCGAGGCTAGACAAACGCGAGAACAAGGAGTTTGACATGACGAAAAAACAGACAGAACTGTCAAAGCGAAAGAGCGCGGCAAGAAGGGCAACGGGCCTTTCTTTGCAAGCGACTCCGTCGTACGACGCACTGGTCTCGGCCATCGAAAGTCTTGTTCTTGATGCCCGCGCCGGATTGAAGGCGGCGATGAACGCCATCATGCTTCAGACATATTGGCGGACGGGGGAGTATATCGTGGAGTATGAGCAGAACGGCTCTGACAGGGCAATCTATGGGGCCGGGTTGATGCGGCGGCTCGCGCGAGATTTGACGATCAAATTAGGGCGCGGTTTTAGCCATGCGAACCTCATCTATATGCGCAAGTTGTATGTGGTCTCACAAAAAAGTCAGACGTCTGACCTTTTCAATAAAAGCCAGACGTCTGGATTTTTGACCTGGAGCCATTATCTGGAGATTCTTCGAGCCGACGATCCACTTGAGATCGCGTTCTACGCGAAGGAGTGCGAGAATTCAAAATGGAGCGTCCGCGAACTGCATCGCCAGATGCAGTCCATGCTATTCCATCGCATTGCGCTTTCGCGGGACAAGGAAGGCGTACTTGCCTTGGCGAACAAGGGAGACCATGTTCAGAAACCGGAAGACATTCTCCGTGACCCGTATGTTCTTGAATTCGCGGGGCTTCCTGTCGCAGAGCGTTTGAAAGAAAGTCGGCTTCACTCCGCGCTTGTCGAGCATCTGCGGGACTTCCTTCTTGAACTCGGGCGAGGATTCTCCTTTGTCGCCAGCCAATACCGCATACCGCTCAACACGGATCATCCGTGTCGGGTTGATCTTGTCTTCTATAACTTTTTGCTCAAGTGCTTTGTCCTTATCGATCTCAAGCGCGGGATGGTCAAGCACCAGGACATCGGGCAGATGAACATGTATCTGAACTACTTCAAGTCCGAAGTAGGTGGCAAGGGCGATGCCGAACCTGTTGGAATCGTTTTGGGCGCGAACAAGGACGATCTGGTTGTGCAGTTCGCCACGCAGGGGATTTCCAACCGCCTCTTCGTAAGCAAATACCAGTTGTATTTGCCCAACGAGGACCAGTTGCGCGGCAAGTTGGCAGCATTGCTCGAAAATGCCGGTAAAGGCAAAAGGAAAAGCCATAACCAATGAATGATTGGAGCGTTCCACATGCCACGCCGCACGCCAGCGCCCGAATCTGAGCAGCCTATCCCCGAAGATAGCGACGGACTTGCCCGCAAGGAGAAGCGAAAAAACACGAGAACCGAATCGTAAAAATCACGAGATGAATTACATTACAGCATTCGGAAGTTTATCTTGCAAAATACGCAACAGTTTTCCAAGCGATAAACTTCCTTTTAAGGCATATAAACTTCCATGACGGATGGAAAAGAACAAATGAATTACCTCACGATAGATGAAATTGCCGCAAATTGGGGCATAACACCTCGTCAAGTACGCACATACTGTGCCACTGGGCGTGTCCCAGGCGCGACATTGGAACATGGCGAATGGCGGATTCCGGACAATGCCGCCAAACCGGAGCGAAAAAGTCGCCGGACATTTCCCAAGACCATTCTTGGTATTTTGAAGGCGGAACGGATCGCACGCATTTCGGGAGGACTATACCACAGGCTCCAGATCGACCTCGCTTACAACTCCAACCACATCGAGGGCAGCCGCCTGACCCACGAGCAGACACGTTGGATTTTCGAGACCCAAACTGTCGGCGATATTGGTGCAGACGTTCCAGTGGATGACATTGTCGAGACGGTCAATCATTTCCGAGCAGTCGATTTTGTCATCGAATCGGCTGGTGCGGCACTCACCGAACGCTATATCAAAAGGCTTCATCGCCAGCTCAAAAGCGGAACGACCGACAGCCGCAAGGAGTGGTTTGCTGTCGGCGACTATAAGCGCCTTGACAATGTGGTTGGCGAGATGGAAACCTGTCCTGCCAAGGATGTGCACCATGAGATGTTAGCGTTGCTTGCATGGTGGAAGAACGCGGACAAGACCTTCGAGAATCTCCTTGACCTTCATGTGCGCTTTGAGCAAATACATCCTTTCCAGGATGGCAATGGTCGTGTCGGGCGGCTCATTCTTCTCAAAGAGTGCCTCAAATACGGCATCACGCCATTTGTGATTGCGGATAAGTTCAAGCAATTCTACTATCTCGGTCTTCAGGACTGGCGCCACGGCAAGCACTTGAGACTCATGGACACCTGTCGTACCGGACAGGACGTGTTTATTCTCGAACTTCGTCAGTTTGGACATCTGAAACTGGCGGAGAAGGCGGAAGCCGAACAAAAGACTTCGAAATAACAGAGACGAATATAAAATGGAACGAGTAAACTGCAACAACGAATTGTTGCAGTTTACTCATTAGTTATTGATAAAGAAATGGATATAATGATTTAACATCGGCAGGACGCAACTCTGAAGGCGGGAGCGCGTCCCGCCCTTAATCTACTCCTTCACCAGGTCGAAGTGGCTGAAGTTGGCGCCACCCATGAATAAGAATTTGAGGACGTGCTTGCCTTTGGTCAACGGGATGCCACTCACTTCCGCAACGGTGTCGGGCATCCAGTTCTTCGCCTCGTGGGCCTTCAGTTTGAACTCGCCGACCAATAGGCCATCCACGAAAAGCATCACTCCGAGGTGTTGCGTGTTCGGCGTGCCATAGCACAACTGCACGGCATAGTTACCCTCATGGGTGACCTCGATGGTGTAGTTAAGCCATTCGGTGGGAGACACAAAGCCGATGACCTCCTCGTTGCAGTCCACCGACTCGCCGGGCCGGAAGGTGCCGGTCTTGTCGGTCTGGTTGGCGGGCGTGGTGTCAAAATACGCCACGTCGGGACCGCCTTCGTCATAGTGCGACATCTTGATTCGGCATGGCGGATCTGGTGCGACCCCCTGATAGGGCGTGCTGGTTTTTCCAGTGTCGTACGAGATGAGGTGCCAGTCGGGATTGCTGTAGGCGACCTGCCCATTGGCGTCTTGCACCATCACCGCGAAGGCATGCATGCCTTTGCCGAAAGGAATCGGAATTCCAGTGCGACCGGGCTTCACAAAATTGGTGGTGCTGTAGAACTTGGGCGTCAGTGAGACCATGAACTCGTAGGGCGGTTCGGTCTTGTAGTCCATCAGGAAGCCGGAATCCATCAGATATACGCCAGTGATAGGGGCGTTGGTCTTCTCAGAGGGCGTGGCCTCCACCTGGAAGGTGACCTTGCGCCCCTCGGGCAGCACGAACTCCTCAGCGCCCTGGCTGGCAACTTTGACGGTTGGCGCCTCGTCCTGCGGATACCCCCAGATTTTCACGTAGTCCACCTCGAACTGGTCGGGGAAATTGCCGTCCTTGGGATCGCCGCCAGAACGCCCCAGCGAGGCGGAGAGGATGGCAGAGAGCGGCTTGATGCAGGCGCCGTGGTGGAAGGCGTCAAAGGTCACGGAATGGTATGGGCTGTGGTTCGCAGTGCTTTCAATGAGCTTTCCATTCAGATAATAGGAAATCTCGAAGGGGGTCCATTTGCAGCCCACGACGTAAAAGTCGTTGATGGAACCGGGCAGATGGCTGTTGTAGTTCCAGCTCTTAAGTCCGCCGCCGGCGAACATGTGGAGGTTGTGGTCCAGAATGTCGCGGGGCTCGCCACCAGGGACCAGCGGGCGCAGGTAGTAGTCCTCGTAGATGTCGATTTCAAAACCATCCACGAAGGCGTTGGAGGGATTGGGCACGCAGAGCCAGAAGGCGGACCACCAGCCGTGCTCTTTGCGGAATTTCACCCGTGCCTCGAAATAGCCGTAGAGAAAACGCGGCTTGCTCCAAAGGCTGACGCCCTCCAGCGCAGTGCGATCCTTGTTCCAGTCCGCCTGGATAATCAACTTGCCATCCTCGAAGTGCATCAACTTGGGGTTGCATTTGTAGGCGGACATCTCCCATTTGTCGGTGTCCAGTTCTGGACCGTCGAAGTCATCTTGGAAGACCACTGGCCAGCCCGCCTTATCGGGATTGAAGGCAGGATCGATGTCGATGCGGAAAGGAACCTCCTCCACGCTGTCCTCGGGGACGGCATGGCCGTGCAGGAGGTTGTCCACAGTGACTGTGCTACCAGGGGCCAATTGCCACGAGAGTTCCACATCCGGATGGTTGGCGAAGAAGGAACTGGTGCCGTGGATGGCGCGGGAACTGCTGTCCACCAGACTGTCCACCAGCAGGAAATAGTCGCCGAGACGATTCGCGGCCAGCAGGAAGTCCGCCGGAAGCAAATCCAATGACACCTCGTCAGTGCTGACGGGAACGCCATTCTCTTTGAATTGAATCGAAAGCAAGGCGGAACCGACATGGTGGACGACCTCCGCCGCAAAACTCGAACTTGCATCGGAAAAGACGATGGCCAACGCGCCATCTTTGTCTTCCTCCCCGAAATTCTGGATGCGTACTCCTGAAGCCAGATAGGTTTCGGCATCCTCGGACAAAGCCAGTCGGGGCTGTTCGGGGACGATGGCCAGCACGTCATCTCCTGACTGGAAGACCCCTTGGCCAGTCAACGCCAACAGTCCAGGCGTGGGAAAGCCCTGGATGATAGTGGGATTCCCGGAGACCTGGAGTGTCCGCTGATCGAAGTCCTCCAGCCAATCGATACGCTGAAGTTTCACTTTGCCTTGATTGCCACGCAGTTCCAGCGGCCCCGCCGTGTACAAATGGGAACTCTTGCTTCCAGTGATGAGTTTGACGGCCAAGATGTTGCGTCCTTTCAGCAAGCGCACGTTCGCCAGATGGTTGTCGGGCGCAACTGGAGCCGCGACATTGCCGCCAGGTCCCGTCGTGTCAAAGATGAGTTCGCCATTGAGGTAGTATTCCATCCACCAATCCCCGCCAGCACCGATGGTGTAGTCGCAGTCAATGGGCGACTCGATGACCGCAAACGCCCAGCCACATTTCATCTCGCCAGGTCCCCCAACGTATGGCGCAAAGTCAAGCAGATTTCTGTGGAGTTGAGCGGACTGCGAAGCAAGCCCCGCAAAATTGTCGGGAATTGTCAATAATTGTCCTGCCTCGGGTTTGAAATTGGAATCCACGGGACCGAAGACACTCCACTCCGTCGGGAATGGCACATCGCCGACATATTGCGCAGGAATTTGTTCGACACGGATGGAGGAGAGTTCCAGTTCTGCGCCATTCAATGCGCCAAAGCAAACCTGGAAAAATGCGGTCTCGCCTCTCGGTCCATTGCTTAGATAGAAACTGCACACCTGCGTGCGCCAATCTGGCGAATACTCGTAATATTGTCTCTCAGAGGGAGGATTCCACTCGCCTTTCGCCGTGTAGTGATAGATTTCAACGGAGCCTTTGGCTCGCCCGCGCCCGCGCACTCGGAAGGTCACGCGAATCTGGTCCCCGCAACGCCCTGGCAGACGCTTTTGATTTCGGAAGCCCATCCCGCTTGCACCGCGAATCTCCTGGATATGAAGTACATTCCGACCGTCATCGGCACCAGGCAGAACCCGCATCGTTGCCAACGGCTGGAAGCCCGACCACTCGTGCAGAACCCACCCGACAGGCTGATTGTTTGCTGTAATCTCGGAGAAATCGCCGTTCACCGAGAGGACCTCGGCGAATAAAGACATCCCAACACACACAAAGAAAACCACAAAAAGCCAGGAAGAGTATTTTTTCATCATAAGAAAGAATTGTGGTGGTGAAAGATGAAATAATATAGACGGGTTTCGCCATCTTGCTGAAAAATCTAAAACAAGAATTACATTGTGCAATATGCCTGACGAACCCGACATCCTCAACGACCCCAATCTCGAAGAGTTTCTGGATTTCCAAGACGACTTTCGCGCGGATCCGGCTTTCGTGAAGCGTGAGAAGGCAAAGGCGCAGGAACTGCGCAACTCACAGTGGTGGAAGAATCTCCGTGCCAGTGGGAAATGCCACTACTGCGGGAGGACTTTCCGTCCCCAGGACCTCACAATGGACCACATCGTGCCCATCGCCCGCGGCGGACGCAGCACCCACGGGAACATCGTACCCGCCTGCAAGGAATGCAACGCGAAAAAGCGCTATCTCCTGCCATCGGAATGGCAGGAATACCTCGATCATCTTGCCAAGCCACAACCACCTGTGACACCGCAGCCCCAAACCAATGACTGATTTCTATCCCACTCTTCTTGAACTGATTATAAAGGCATCCACGGAATTGCCGGAAGATGTCACGACGGCTCTGAAAAGCCAACTCGCGCAGGAAGAAAACGGCTCCACTGCCGCCAGCGTGCTGGAGACTCTTCTGGAGAATATCCGCCTTGCCAACGAGCGCCAATTGCCACTCTGCCAAGACACCGGTACCATCCATTTCTTCGTGACTGCACCCGATGACTTCCCACGCCGCCGCTTCAAGGCAGACGCCGAACGCGCGGTTGTGGAGGCAACTCGCCGGGGTCTTCTGCGCCAGAACTGCGTGGAAAGCGTAACCGGCCACAACACAGGTAACAACCTCGGCTATGTGAACCCCACTTTCCACTGGGAAGAGGCTGATGACAATGCTATCCCCAAAGTTACCGTGTTGCTCAAGGGCGGTGGCTCCGAAAATGTGGGCATCCAGTATTCCCTGCCCGATGAGCCTCTCCATGCAGGCCGCGATCTCGACGGTGTGAAGAAGTGCATCCTGGATGCGGTTTATCGCGCCCAGGGAAAAGGCTGCGCCCCTGGCATCCTAGGTGTCTGTATCGGCGGAGACCGCGCCGGCAGTGCCGAAGAGGCCAAACGACAACTCCTTCGACGCATTGGCGAACGCTCCAATGATTCAGCGCTGGCGAACCTGGAGCAGGAGGTTCTCGCGAAAGCCAACGCCCTCGGCATCGGCCCAATGGGCCTCGGTGGCAAAACTACATTGCTCGATGTCTTCGTCGGCACCCGAACCCGTCACCCCGCGTCCTACTTCGTGACCGTCTGCTATAACTGCTGGTGCATGAGAAGACAAACCTTGGAAATGATTTAATATATGGAAGAATATTTTGATATCGTCGATGAAAACGACAACATCATCGGCACTGCGCCACGTTCCCGTTGTCATGGCGACCCCAGCCTGATTCACCGCACCGCGCATGTCGTGGTTTTGCATCCGGACGGTCAGCGCATTCTCCTGCAGAAGCGCACCATGACCAAGGATATCCAGCCCGGCAAGTGGGATACCGCCGTTGGCGGGCACCTCGCCCACGGAGAAACCTACGAGGACGGCGCGCGCCGCGAGATGTCCGAGGAACTCGGCCTCCCCCGCGACCTCCCGCTGAAATTCCTCTTCCGCAGTGAAATCCGCAATGAAATCGAGTCCGAGAATGTCGGCATCTTCCTGCTCGTCTCCGATGGTCCGTTCCACTTTCAGCAAGAGGAAATCGACGAAGTGCGCTTCTTCACCCGCGAGGAACTCGCTGCATACGCTGACGCCTTCACGCCGAATCTCCGCCGCGAGTTGGCCGAATTGACTGACAAGAATATCTTCTGACCAAATTACCTGGAAGACAAGAATATGTATATAATGGACGCCACGGCAAGCAATCGCAAGCCGCAGCGCCCATCATGGCATTAAGTTCAATCCGGCCTCAGTAGCTATTACGCAGGTCGCTAATGGCAAGACGTTTCTTGAATTCTGCCGGATTCATTTTCACACCTGGACGGTAGATGAGTTGACGACTTCCAGGAAGCATCGCAAAAGCATTGTCCTCAAAACGGCCCGCAGGGTCACCCGCGACAGCCAGCCAGACATAGAACGCCGGTGCGGAGGCGGTGATGGTGAGCACCAGCTCGTCTTCCTTACCCTTGGTCACATTCGTCAACTCCACCTTGGTATCCGGCAGGTCGCAATGCTTCCAGACATCGAGGCAGACCACTTCGTTGTGGCTGTAGTTGTTGCCTTTGAAGTCCCGTGCCGTGGTCTCCAACATCAGGAAGCAGTCGTTGATGGCCAGGCCGCCACGCGCCCGCTCGTCATGGTAGAGGTCAGGCATATTCAGAAGCATGGATGCGGCGGTCTGCGTCTTGGCTGCAAATCGCCAGCTCTTGATCGGCTTCCCATCGGAGAGTTGGTGCAGACGCACTACAATCTGCGCCTCGACCTTCTCTGCCAGGTCGGAAATGAAGTGCAGTTCCAGCGGAGCATCTTTGTCGGTGTGGTATATCACCGCCTGGACCGGCGCATAGAAGCGCTTTGCCAGATAATGAAGCACCTTCCAGCGCCCGCCGTATTCCAAAGATGCCCAAGAGGCCACAGGCCAATTGTCGTTGAGCTGCCAGAAGATGGTCCCCATCGTGCGTGGACGCAATGAATGCCAGTACTCCACGCCCGTCTTGATGGCAAGTGCCTGCTGCACCTGCGAGAGGTAGAGCGTCTGCGTGAAATCCTTGGGCATCCGGAAGTAATTCCCGAACATCCCGAGAATCTTGGCGTTTCCTGCGCCGTTCTTCTGGTGACGGTCCATCACCGGACTGAAGAGGTTGAAGTCGCCCTGCTTCTCGTCGGCAAAGGTACGCACCGTCTCCAGCGACGGGAAGGACTGGAAGCCGAACTCCGAACAGAAGCGCGGCTTCACCTTGTAGAACTCGTTGAAAGTGGCACCGCCGTGCCAGACCTGCCAGTAGTGCATGTCGCCATCGGCGTCCGCCTTCCAGTTGTCCGCGAAGTTGTCAGGACCTGCACAGGGCGAGCTGGGCCAGAAGGTGCGCTCGGGGTCGCAGGCGTGGACCACATGGGCGATGGCCTGGTTGGTGCGGTCGTAGCCCACCAGCCATGCGTCGCGCTGGCGTGGGGTCTTGGCGCCGTTGATGTTGCCGATGAGTTCGTTGTCTCCGCACCACAGTGCGATACACGCATGATGGCGGAGGCGTTTGACCTGATATTCGACTTCGGCTCGAATCTGGTCGATGAACCAGTCCGCAGAAGGATAGATGGCACAGGCGAACATGCAGTCATGCCACACGAGGATACCCAGGCGGTCGCATTCTTCGTAGAAGGCATCCTCCTCGAATTTGCCGCCGCCCCAAACCCGCACGATGTTCATATTCGCGTCATGGGCGGACTTCAGCAAGTCATGGTACCGTTCCGGCGTGTGCTGCTGAGGCCGCGCATCGCAGGGAATCCAGTCGCCGCCTTTGGCGAAGATTCGCACACCATTCACCTGGAAAACCAGCGAGTAGCCAATCTCGTCCTTTTCGTTGACCACCTTGAGTTCCCGGAGACCGACCTTCCGGCTCATCGTCTGCCCATCCGCTTCGACTTCCAAGTCATAAAGTGGCTGTTCGCCGTAGCCATTGGGCCACCAGAGCTTGGGATCCTTGATTGTGAAAACCGTTGTTACCTGGAAGAGTCCCCCTGCGCGTGGAACAACTCCGGTTCCCTGGCGGACTTTGCCAGCAAAGGAGAATGTCACGGGGATCTCCGCGCCAATCGGCGCGTCCTCAAAAGCGAAAAGTTCGACAGTCACGGTGACCTTGCAGACATTCTTGTCATGTTCTTGCGCAGTATAGACATGTTCCAGCCGGACGAATTTCGCACCCTGGAGATAGTTCTGCCCCATCAACCCAGAGCTGGGCAGCGAGATGCCCCAGTCCCAGCCCGCCGAACACTGGCTTTTGCGAATAAGGTTCAGGTGGGCAATGGTACTCAATCCATCCCAGTAGCTGGGGATGGTGTGGTTCAGGCGCACATCGTTGTCGTTACCCGCCTTCGCTGGCGACTTGATGGCGACCGCAATGGAGTTCTTGCCTTTTTTGAGTGCATTTTTGGCATCAAAGCGCCAGCGACGGAATTGGTTGTCCGTGCGGCCGACTTCCTTGCCGTTGATTTTCACCGTGGCGACGGTGTCCACGGAGTCCAGATTCAAGAAGACATGCTTTGATGCCAGCAATGCGGCGGGCACCTGGAACTCCTTTTCATAGGTCCAGTCCACCTGGGAGACCCACTGCACTTCCTTTTCATTTTCCCGCCAATAGGGGTCGGGTATGACACCAGCAGCCTGAAGCGCGGAGTAGTTGTCGCCCGGAATGATAGCCTTGATGGAGTTTTTTTCGGAGGTGCGGCGCAGTTGCCACACGCCATTGAGGTCCAGTTTTGTCATGGTTTTGGTGAATTATGCGAGTTTCCAGTTTTTGGGAAGGCAAATCGGGAGTTTCGGAGGATTCTCCCAGGTAATCTTGACCACGCCGTCCTGTGCCTCCAGGTCCATTCTCCCATATTTGGTATGGAGCCCGTGGATGGCGAAACGGCGGTGGGGCTTTTCAAGTTCGAAGGGAGCGAAGCCTCCCAGCAAGATGATCTCATCTGGCGTCTCGAAATACATTCTCGCCAGTTCGAGTTCCAGAAGGCGACCGTTGCTGGAGGCATTGGGCTGCCAGGAGGTATGGTTCGGGTCGTCCAGGTCATAGCGCTCCTGAGTGATGTAGGTATCGGGCGTGCAGCCATAGTTCTCGTAGGCCTGGATGGCGCACCACGCTTTCTTCCACTGATGGGTGGCCAGGTAAATCAATGCGGCGACCTGTTCCGCAAAGCCGATGTACATCAATTTTTCGGACATCGGTCCCAAGAAGAAGCCATTCACCGCATTCTTCTCCGCCCAGGCAAGATACCCCAGCTGGAGCGGATGCGTCATCGGCATCAGTCCAGAGTACGCAAGGTGCATGATGGAATCGCAGTACTCGAAGCCCAGGCACAGCGCGCCCTCGCGGTTCAGGGAGCGCGGGATGAAGCCATCAGGCTGGCGCAACTGCGTCATCGCGGCCTCTATGTCTTTATAATATCTTTCCCCCACTGCCGCAATGTGATCCGCCTCGGGATGTCCAAAGCGTTTGAGGATGGGCGCGACCAGCCGAATACCCAGGCACGACCAGTTGTCCGTGATTGCCAGCACGCGTCCGACATCGCCGTCCGAGGCGGTGCAGCAAGGCATCAGCCCGGGGAACGGGTAGTCCGGCGGATGCGGAGCCGTGACCTGCCGGACAATCCAGAGCGCCGCGCGAGCCATTGGCTCGAGGTATTTTCGTGCGAACTCCTCGTCCTGCGACGCCTCGAAATACTGCGCTGCCATGGTGAGTGCGGAACCAGTCACGCAGGCCCATTTGGGCCCAGTGGTCCCCAACGACCCTTCAAGATCCGTGAACTGTCCTTCGGACGGGAACCCGCCGTCCTGCAACGAGAAGATGAAGTCAAGAATTTCGCGCATCGGCTGGAAATACCCCAGTTTTGCCATCGGCGCCATTTCGCACATGACCTCCCATACCCACATGAAGAATCGCTCGCTGGTTCCACCCTGGCTGGGGAAAAGTATGGGACCATGCCCCGGCCAATCCATCGTGTACCAGAGTTGCCGGGTGACCAACTGAAGGCTCTTGAAGCGGTCATTGAGCATCTGGTCGCCGAAATCCACAGTGGCGACGCCCTGCTCTTCCTCGGCGGCATGCTGCGCGTTCCAGGCGGAGGCCGTCGCAAAATCGGGAACTTGTTCTGGCACGCCATGCGCCAGGCTGGTGTCCATCGTCAGTTCAAAGGAACGGCTTTCCCCCACATCCAGTTCCGCGCTCATTGTCAGGAGATTGCGTGCGTGCTTCACGCGAAACTCCGGCTGTGGGTAATACGGGCTGTCCCAGATGAAGCGGTAATCCGTGAACTCGGCATCCGTGGCCGAGAACTCCTCGCGCCATTCGGAAGCGAAATCGCCAGGGCGCAGGCGGGCGACCACCGTTCCGTCCGCCGCCACAAAGTCATTGCCCTTCATGGTAACGGAGGTATCCTCCAACACGCTGGGCTTGGCATACCAGTGGAAGGAAATATAGTGGTAGTCGTAGGTCTGAAACTCATTGGGATGGCTGAGTTTCACGGAAATCGAGCACTTCTGACGCTTCGGCGAGGTGTTCGTGACAGTCACCTTCGCGCACAACTGGTCGTTGGCCCCCATCGCATAGTCGATGTCGTAGCGGATATAGTAGGCGTAGTAACTCTGGCGGATCTGCGGAAGGCTGCCGCCAAGGCGTTCCAGTTTCGCATGGGTGTATTCCGCCACGAACGGCGGTGCGTCCGGCAGGAAACTCAGGAAGCGCATCGTAAGGGCGCGGATGACCTTCCCCCCCTCGGCGTCGTTGTTCAAACCAGGGGGCATTTGCAAGACCGCCGCATTCAGGGCGTGGTCCGCAATCACGCTATGACGCGAACGCGAGAGATTCAACGGGTTGTGAACCGAATACGGCGGAGTCAGCCGCAGGTCGCGCGTCGCGGCCAGCAGTTCGTACCAGTCATGCTGGTCAGCGGTGGAATAGGTGATCTTGTCCATAAAACAGGGAAACCATACATCGAAATGAAACTTCCCCACAATATATTCCACTGTGTACATTTCCCCATACGACAAACAAACTTTTTTGCCAGAAAAACCAGAAGCATGTCGGACGGCGGGACGGCAGACGACGGACGTCTCCGAAATTCCCATGCAATTGCAAAAGTTGCCGTGTCAAATGGATTCGCACGGTTTATATTACTTCATCGCCAAATTCCACACCCGCAAACACAAAGAACTTTGAAGCAACCTGGACAATTCTGGACAATTCTGGACAAAAACCGCACTGCTATGATTTGCTCACCCTTCAAATTCCTCCGGTCCAGCGTAGAACTCATTCTGGTCATCGGTAGTTTCATGGCACTCACTTCAGCACAAGTCACCATCGCCTCGAATGCCCTGCCCGCCGAGCGCACCGCCGCACGGGAACTCCAGAAATACCTCGCGCTCATCGCTGACGACTCCGAGGTCACCGCGACCTTCCATGTCGGGCAGTCGCCTGAGGCTCTGGCAGTCTTCGGCCTGGACGGCTGGAACGACCTCCGTCCCGACGAAGTCCTGTATTGCGTGAAGGACGGCGAGGTCTGGCTGGCCGGGGATGCCCCGCGCGGAACCCTCTACGCAGTTTATGAATTCCTCGAACGCGAATACGGCGTGAGATTCTTCACGGCGGACGACGAGCTGGTGCCCGCCCAATCGCCTTTCCGCCTGCCCCCTGACGGCACTTCGTACCGCTATGCGCCGGCGTTTTTTCAGCGCTCCGCCGCCTACACGACCATCAACAACGACCAGCCCGCCTTCGCGGCCAAGATGCGCAACAACTACTTCTACGCGCCCAGCGCCGAGGAATGGGGCGGCTACAACGGGCTGATCGGCTGGTGCCACACGCTTGACCAGTTTCTCCCTGCGGAGAAGTATTACAAGGACCATCCCGAATGGTATTCGATGCAGAAGGGTATTCGCCTGGGTGGTCCGCAGTTCCAGATGTGCCTCACCAACCGCGAGATGCGCCAGGAACTCATCAAGGTCGTACGCGAAAAGCTCAAGGGAAACCCGAACAGCCACTTTATCTCCGTTTCGCAGAACGACAACCATCATCCCTGCCAGTGCAAGGAGTGCAAGAAGTTCATCAAGCAGCACGGCAACGAGACCGACCTGCTGCTCGACTGCGTGAACGAGGTCGCCGCCATGGTCGCCGAGGAGTTCCCCGGCGTCTTCGTCGAGACGCTCGCATACGTTTACACCCGTCAGCCACCCAAGACCATCCGCCCGCTGGACAATGTCGCCATCCGCTACTGCACCATCGAGGCTGCCGCACTCGCGCCGGTGGACTCCCCACGCAATGCCGTCCTCGCCAATGAATTGAAAGCCTGGCAGCCGATTGCCAAGCACACCATGATCTGGAACTACGTCACCGATTTCGCCAGATACTACCTGCCCCACCCCAACTGGACCTTCCTCGACCAGGACCTGCGATTCTTCCGCGACAACAACGCCATCTCGGTCTTCGAGCAGGGCTCCTTCAACCACTGTGGGCGGGCCGCCGACCTCACCGACCTGCGCACCTACGTCGTCAGCAAGCTGCTCTGGAACCCCGACCTCGACGGCCAGGCGCTCATCCATGAGTTCGTGGACCACCACTATGGCCCCGCCGCACCGTATGTCTATGCATATCTCGACGGCGTGACCGCGGCCTCCGCACGCCATCCGGAGTGCCTGGACAACTGTTATCCGCACAACACCGACAAATGGCTCAGTGACTCCGAGCGCGTCCAAATCTGGTCGGAGGTCTTCGCCGGCGTGGAGAAGTTCGCGGAGGATCCGATATACGGTCCTCGCATGGCAATCGCCGCCCTGCCCATCACGATGGACCTGCTGGACCATCCGGACCTGTTCGTTCCCGAACCAGACAAGCGCCTTCCGCAACTTCGCGAGGTCGATACCGAAAAACTTCTGGATTTCTGCGAAAAGTACCTCGCCCTCGCTGATGCGAAGGATTTGCAGGAAAGCATGGGCCTCCCAGCCACCCAGTGGATTGCCAACCGCCGAACCACTACCAGCGGAGAAGCGCATATCTCCTGGCTCACGGAAGGCGAACAGCCAGACGGGCTGCCGGACGGCGAAAAGTGGTGGGGGTGGAATGCCGAGAGCATTGGACAACTCTTTGGCGAATCGCAGACCACCATCGCGCTCTGCGACGACCCCAAAGCCGTCGGTGGCAAGGCCGTCCGAATGCCCAATGTCCACAACGAGTGGTATTTGCAGATGTCACGTCTCCCCACGGGCATCTTCGAGCTCTATCTCACGGTGCGCTGCCAACTCAAGCCCGGCTGCAAGGCCGAGGGCGCCGCCATGACCTGCGGGAACTACCCCGCCGGACCGGAACCCGTCACCTTCACCGCCGCCGAAATCGCCGGAGATGAGTACAAGCTGGTCAAGCTTGGCGTCAGCAATCTCGGAAAGGCATATTATGTCTATGCCGCGCCAGTCATCAACGACAATGTCGAGAGCATCTGGATCGACCGACTCATTGTCATTCGACCGCAGGACAAGGACGGGAATCCCGTCAAGGTCATCGATGAGTTCCAGCCATAGCCAACCCGTGGCCCCCCCCAGCAAGTTCTCGTTTCGAGAAACTACACCTTAATTTCTAATTGCTAATTGAAAATGTCCGACGACTTCTCTCACCACCAGCATTCCTGGATCGGTCTTTTCATCGTGCTTGGCGTCGCCGTGCTCCTTTGCCTCTGCGTCATTGCCTTCCTGGCCAGTGGGCAACAGGATATCTTCAGGCGTTCGAACAGCAATCCACCATCTGCGGAGGAAATCTCGCCTGCTGTGGCAGTGGATGCCGGCGCCGAACCGTCATTTGAGGCATCCTCTGCTACAGAGCATCCACCGATTGATGCCAACACTTGGTCAGTTCGTCTGCCTGATGCCTACACCTCATTGATTCGGTATCCAGTGGTTTTTGAGTATGCGACCGCCGAACCTGAATTGCCATCCGTTCAGCCAGGGCAGGCCATTCTGGTCACCTTCCGCCCGAACATCTCGGATCCGCTGAACGCCTGGTATGCCGAAAACGATGCCGTGAAGTGCCTTCAGGAACTGCCAAACCAATACTCCATTGATGCAGAACGCATTTATTTAGTCACCACCGGACTTCCCGGCCTGGCTTTCGCGACCCGACACGCCAGCCATTTCTGCGGACTACTCCTCCAGTTGCCTGAAGATCTGGGACCATTCTCTTGGGCTGCACTGCCGCTCGCCAATTTGAACAACCTTCCTGTTCTCCTGGACACCAGCCGAAATCCGCATCCCGATCCGGCAGTCTTAGACTTGGAAAAAGCCTTGACCACCGCCACTGGCTGTCGCCCCCATGCCCCCCTCCATCCGCTTGCCTCGAATGCACCGCTTCTTCCACAACTGCTTGCTCAACTTACATTAGACGCACCATCCCACCACCATAACATAAGTTGGCAGACGGAACTTCTTGCCACAGGCGAAGCGTGGTGGCTTCGCGCGGAAGAGATTGCCACGCCCGGCCAACCTGCATCCATTGACGCCGAATATCATCATGGCAATGCCGCCGCCATGGCGCAAATCACCATCGCCACGCAAAATCTCAGCGCCTTCGCCATCAGAAGAACCTGGAAGGATTTCGCCAAAGTGCGGACTTTCATTCTTACAGTCGATGGACAGCGGGTTGATTTGCTCATCCGCCCCAACAGTCCGGAATGGTGCGTCATCTGGAAACATGGCAATGGCTGGCAGCCCACTTCGCCACCGCACGATCACCCGCGAAAAACCATTGCCTGTGAAGGACCACTCGTCCGTGCCCTCCAAGAACCACATGTCATCGTTTGGGGGTCCACCGACCCGGACACCGCACCATTGTGGAAGAAAAGTGCGAACGACCTTGCCAGCCGATGGCAGGAACTCACGCAGCAATCCGCCAAAATCCTTTCCGATCAAGAATTCATCTCGCAAGGAGTGACCGGGATGCATCTCATTCTTCTGGGCAGCCCCCGCGAAAACCTCGTTACCAATGGGTTATTGGACCCCCATCCAGACTTCCTTCGCCAGATTTATCAGAAGGACTCACTGTCCGCCAATGTCTTCACCCCCGATGCGGAGAATGAAACCTCGCTCTGCTGTCTTACCCTCTTCCCCGCCGACTATTACACTCCCGGCAAGCTCGCCCTTGTCATCTTGGCAGACAGTCCGGAGTTCATCGAGAAATCCTGGCAACCGCTCTTTTCCCCTCAAGCACTTCAATGCGATTTCCTGCTTTTCCACCCTGACGAACCCGTGCCGCGCGCCACTGGATGGTGCACCTCCGCCTGGGAAGTCGATGATTGAACTTTCCCCAAAAAAGTCGTTTCTCTTTAGTGATACACTTGAAAATTAACGCATTTTTACCTATAATTTAAATAAGACTTTTGCTAATTCAATTTCCTGAAACTCCTTTACAACACAACATGAAAAAGACCTTTACCCTCATTGAACTGCTCGTCGTAATCGCCATCATCGCGATCCTGGCTTCCATGCTGTTGCCGGCGCTCGCCAAGGCGCGCGAGAAGGCCCGTGGAATCTCCTGCACCAACAATCTCAAGCAGGTGATGCTCGGCTTCATCGCCTACGGTATTGACTCCAACGACTACTGGACCATCCAGTGTGGCGACCAGGCCTCCTGGGTCTGGGGAAACTACGCGACCGGCGTCTTCCCCGAACTGGTCGGCAAACCCGAATGCATTAACGGCGTCGACTGGGCACAAAACACATGGCTTTATCAACGTGCCAAATACGCCTGGTGCCCGGATGACAAGCCCCGTGAGCAGAATACCTGCTACGGCGTGATCGTCGCCAACAGCAAGAACTACGACGACGAGTGGATCAAAAGCTTCGAAATCAACAGTTCCTGGAAGCAGATTTACATCAACTACGGCACCCTGTCCACCTTCCTCTTCCTCGGCAAGATCCGCAAACCCGCGCAGTATTTCATGTTCGCGGATGCCTGGCGCAACGACGGCCAGACCTACACCGGCTGCGGCACTGCGCCGGCTTGGGGCACCATCCATCACGTCATCGGTTCCCACGGCAGCGGCACGCCCTTCAGCTTCATCGACGGGCACGTTCAGGCCATCACCAGCGGACTGCAGTATGTCCAGATGGCCGCCGTCGAGCGCAAGGCCGTCAACAAGTATTCCTGGGGTTGCTGGGGCAATGGACACAACCAGGCCTACTACTACGCTGGCTACAACGGAGCAAGACTCTCCGTCACCTATGGCAACTAAGGTCTGACGCACAATTCTCATAAAGTTAATCCCCGAAAGCACATCGCTTTCGGGGATTTTGTTTTTCCGCTTGTAGCCAGAGCACTGTTAGCACAAATAGAAGCTATAGAAGTGCTCACTCCGCGCCAAGCCACTGCTGGAAGAAGTCGAAGGCGATAGGCACGGCTGTTCGCCCGCCAGACTGCCCGCGCTCGATAACGCACGCCAACGCATATTTGGGATGGTCGGCAGGTCCAAAGGCGATCACCCAGGTGTTCTTGTGACGGTTCTCCTCCTCGCCGACCTCGGCCGTGCCGGTTTTGGCGGCCAACGGCAGACACGCTTCCGACAGCCCATGCGCCGAGCCATCTTTTGCGACCACCGCCTGACGCATCGCACGCTGGACAATGGCAAGATTTTCCTGACTGACGGGCAGACGGTTGCGCGCCTGTGGCTGTGCGGTCATTAATAAATCTCCAGACTGGGTACGGATTTCCTTCACCAAGTAGGGCTTCCATATACTGCCGCCGTTGGCGATGGCGGCAGTGAAAAGCGCCGCCTGAAGCGGTGTGATGGTGATTGCCCCCTGCCCCAACGATGCGTATGCGGTATCAATGGCCAGCCAGTTGCGTTGCCACAGCCGCCTGGCAACAGCACGCTCCGGGCGCACTCCGGCCAAGTCGCCAATCTCAATGCCAGAACGGGCGCCGATTCCGGCGGACTTGAGGAACTCCGAGTAGTCATCGATTCCGACCGATAGTCCGAGGTGGATGAAAAATGGATTGCAGGAAACCGTGATGGCCTCCTGAAGCGTCAGCACGCCATGTCCCCAGATGCGCGCACAGCGGATGGCGTGGTTTCCAATCATATATTTGCCGGTGCACTCGTATGGCGAGTGCGCCAGCGTGGGACGGCTCTCAAGTGCGCAAAGTGCCAGCAGCGGCTTTATGATGGAGCCCGGAGTATAGAGACCTCTGGTCGCCCGATTCAGCAACGGACGTCCTACATGGTCCTTTGAGAGTTCACCCAAGGTATCGCCGTTGAGGTGTGCGAGGTCATAGCTGGGAGCTGATGCCATCGCAAGTACGGCGCCAGTGTCCGTCTCGATGAGCACAAGTGCGCCGCAATATCCTTGAAGAAGCTCTTCGGCGATACGCTGTGCTTTGAGGTCGATCGTCAGAAAGAGGTCGTTTCCAGCAGTCGGCGGGGTGACGTCGCCATCGCTTTCGTGGGCATAGCCGATGGAATCCACCACCAGCTGCCGCATGCCAGCCTGCCCGCGAAGTTCCTGGTCAAAAGCGGCTTCAAGGCCATTGCGTCCCTTCAACTCTGGGGTAGTATAGGCACGGGGATACTCATCGGCAAGTTCGGTGACCTCTGGCTGGTCACGGCCAGTATATCCCAACACATGGGTAAGCAATCCTGGCCGTCCGTGAATTCGTTCAATGCGCGGTTGGATGTCCACGCCAGTCGGCATCGGCAGATATTCCGCAATGGCAGACAACTCGGTGGGAGTCAAATCCTGCATCACAGTCATTGGAAGCACCGGCTG
The DNA here is from genome assembly GCA_017617415.1 of Victivallales bacterium. GTDB lineage: Bacteria > Verrucomicrobiota > Lentisphaeria > Oligosphaerales > Oligosphaeraceae > RGIG1601. The sequence continues at coordinate 82,621 of JAFZWH010000091.1, forward strand.
ATGCGTAAGTTGCCAGTGTACGCGTTGGCGTTTCAGCGTGGAATCCCGTCCCAGATATGCCGCCAGCGAGCGCTCTTTTTCCAGAATGTATTCGATGGTATTGACCTGCTTGCCTGGCCGACGCATCTCCGAAACATAAAACACCAAGTCGTAGTGCGCCTGATTGTCCACCAGAGCTTCGCCGTCCGCGAAAATCCTCCCGCGAACTGCATTCAACCATACCAGCCGGACGGATTGGCGCTGAGCCTTGCGGCGATGTCGTGTCCCCTGCAACACCTGCACCTGCCAGAGACGAAACACCAGCAGGCAGAAGAGTCCCACGATGACCAGGGTGCAGACCACCACCCGCCGATGCATCGCCTCTACTGGGATATTGCCATGGCGTGACTCAGGTTGTTCATTTCTTAGCCGCATAGTGCAAGGTCAGTCGTTGTCTTCATCAGGCGCTGAGAGCCATGTGACACTCCGACGAAGCAACCGATTCAGTGCGAAGGCGATGGCCAGCGTTAAAAATATAGATATAACTACTTGATATACAAGAAGTTGTATTATTAAATAAAAGCTCTTTTCCAAATTACCTGCAATCAGCAGGCCCAGCAGGAAAAACAGCCAGGAAATAACACCAAGGCACCCACCGGAGAGAAACAACGACAGACCGGAGTTCACATCACCATAGGGTTTCCAAGCGTTGGAAAGTCCCGTCACCGTCAGAATCATCAAGATTTGACTGGGAAAGCGATGCATCCAGCAAGCGTCCAGGAATGCGGCGGCCACCACCACACCAGCCAATGTCCGCATTGCACCATAACGCATGGTGAAATAGAAGGCACAGATTGCCAGGCACGGCATCAACCCGCCGTAATTGCCCACCACCACCTCGGAAACGATGCTCAGAATCAATGAGATGGTAAAAACAGCCCAGGGCATGGGAATATGCGATTAGTCCAGTGGAATCATCCTCCGGCGGTGTTCGGTGAATTCGCAAACCTGGGTGATGGCTGCTGCACGCAGTGCCGCACGAGCCTCGGAGAAATGCCTCACGACCTGACTGGTTGCGTGGGCATCCGCATTCACCAGCAGTGGGATGCCCAGAGCAACCGCCCGATGGAGGATTTCCTCAGAGGGATACCATTCCTGGCAAGGCTTGTCGAGTCCGGCTGTATTGACCTCCATCGCCACTCCGGATTGTGAAATGGCCTGAAGAAGCTGCTCCATCTTTGGCTTCAGCGCATCCGGCAATAACGCGCCGAACTTCTTGGGAAGATCGAGATGCGCAATGAAGTCGCAATAGCCCGCCTGGCAGACACCTTGGATTTTGTCCAGGTAAACCTCCCAGATTCGCTGTCGTGAGGCTTCATCCAGGGGTTCCCAATCTTCGGTTGCGTGATCTATCTCAAAGTCGCCAGCATAATGGCAGGCCCCAATGACATAATCTACCTGGGGATACTTTGTCAGCATCGCTTTCAGTGAATCGATGTTTTCCTCAAAGAAGTCCGCTTCGACTCCAATGCGGAACTGAAATGCCGGAGTCTGGAGTTCGTTCTTCACTTCCTGAGCAGCCAAGACATAGGCGCCGAAGGCTTCCGGCTTCATGCTCCAACTGGCGGCCTTCGATGCAATGACCGGATTGGGCGCCAGCACCAGATGATCGCTGATGCCAAACTCGGTGACCCCGGCATCTCGTGCGGCAAGCGCCATCTCGCGGATAGACGCGATTCCGTCGCTCCAAGTGCTGTGGTTATGATAGGAAGTCAGCATTTTTGCCTACTCGCCAGAGGGACCAGTGGGCCTAACTATTCCAACGCTCCTGGGCGGCAGACTTCCTCGAGGCAGTAGGTGCCTTTCACATACGGGCGCGGATCAATCCACTTTCCGTTGGTGAAATCCGGCACAGGGACAGGCATAGAACCCATTGCGATAGATTCCTCGGAGAGTGGTGTAATGGACATCCAGGCGGCGGTGTCATAGACGTCGATTGGCGTCTGGGTGCGTTTCTGCACGGCCTCGAAGAAAGCGCGCAGGACCAGAAAATCCATTCCGCCATGACCGCCCTTCACGCCGGCAGTCTGGAATTTCTTCCAGAGCGGATGGTCGTATTTCTTCCAGAAGTCGTTGAGATCCTGCCAGCAGTCCGGGTCCCAGAAGCCCTTGCGGGATTTGGTCAGGCCCTCGATTGAGACGGAGTGCTTGTCCTCCATCCAGATGCCCTTCGTACCCTGGAGCATATTGCGACGGGAATACGGACGATGCAGACTGCAGTCGTGGGTGAGCACAATCGTCTCGCCTCGTGCGCACTTGATCATCGTGGTGACCACGTCGCCCTCGTTGAAGGGGTAGTCGCGAAGTTCATCGCCCTCGGGACGATTCGCGCGCGCCCAGGCCCTGAGACCGACCGCCTTGGAGGCCATCGAGGTCAAAGTCAGCATGCGATTTCCGCGGTTGATGTCCAGATATTTGGCGATGGGACCGAGGTCGTGCGTCGGATAGAGTTCGCCGTTGCGGTGCTTGAAATTGGCCAGACGGTAGTGGCGGTTCTCCTTGCCGTTGTCAATCTCGGAGCGCAGGTCGTGGCAGTAGCCACCTTCGGCATGGACCAGTTCGCCGAAGAGTCCCTTCTTGATCATGTTCAGGATGGCCATCTCTTCGCGGCCATAGCAGCAGTTCTCCAGAAGCATGCAAGGCATGCCCGTGCGTTCGGAGGTGTGCACTAGGTCCCAACAGGCCTGCACGGAGTAGGCCCCGCCGACTTCCGTGGCGACATATAGCCCCGCCTCCATCGCATAGAGGCAAATCTCCACGTGAGATTGCCACGAACTCGGACAGAAGACCGCCTCCAGCCCTTCCTTCACGCCATCGTCAATCATCTTGCGGTAGTCCGTGTAGCCCTTCGGACGCTGACGATTCGCCTTCACGAAAAGTTCCTGGGCATTCTTCACGCGATCCGGATAGAGGTCGCAAACGGCAATGACTTCCACGTCCGCCATTTCGGCGATAAGTCCCATCATCCCGTTGCCTCGGCCAGAACACCCGACAACAGCCAATTTAATGCTACGTTTCATTCTTGTAATCAACTTATTGAATTGTTATTCATTTAAAAAGAAAGGCAACTCGTCCTGATGGAGTTTACTGGTCTGAGGATTCTTCTGACCTTTCGGAGATTCAGGAACCTCCGGCTTCTCCGGTTTTTCCAGGACCTCCGGCTTCTCCGGCTCGGCTGGTGCATCCGGACTTTCCGAAGGAGCCGGAGTCTCCGAACTCTCCGCCCCATCCGGTGCTGTCCCTCCGCGTTTCACCACGGAGATTTTCAGGACAGGATAACTGGTAACCTTGAAGCCACGCGCCTCGCGCCCGCGCATCGGCAGGGAGTCAAAATCGACTTCGATGGCATTTTGCGCACGGCGTCGGCTCACCGGCAATTCGAGGGAGACCACCACCCCTGCGTTGGTGTAGAGTGCGTCAATCACGCAACCATCCGGCACCACATGGTACTCCTTCTCCAAAATGCACGCTCCCACCTGGAAGCGCTTGGCATACCAGGTGCCGGTCTTCTTGTCGTGGTAGAGGATGCTGAAGACCTGCTCCTTGTCGTAAACGAAAAGGTACTTGGTCTGACCGATGTAGGTCTTGTCCTTGATGGGAAGCATGGCGCAGGTGCCATCCGTACGGAGGATCAGTAGGCGGTCGTATTCCGTGCAGACCAGCGGCTCGGCGTCCTTGCTGGAGGACTTGACGCTGGTACCCACGAAATAGTTCACGCGGTCGTGGTAAACCTTCACGTTGCGCAGGGCTATCTCCTTGCGGTCCACATCTGAGAAACTGGTGATGGTGGTGCGCCGCGGATAGTGTGATCCGTATTCCTTGAGGATACGTCGGAGGAAGGCGATGGCATATTCCACCTGATGCTTCAGGTCATGGCGCGTCTGCTTCAGGTTCTTCTTGACCGCATCGATGTCATCTTGGTTCTTGTTGAGGTCAAAGAGCGAGATGCGGCGGATGGGAATCTGAAGCAGTCGCGAGACATCCTCGTCCGTGACATCCCGCACGAACTGCTCCCGGAAGGGCGCCAGCCCTTTGTGGACGGCGCTCATGATCTTCTCCAGGGTTGGGCACTTCTCGATGACCTTGTAGATACGGTTCTCGATGAAGATGCGCTCCAGGGACAGCCGTTGGAGCTGCTCCAGCTCGCTCTGCTCCTTGAGTTTGAGTTCCTGCTCCAGCTGCTCCCGCAACTTCGCCACATTGCGCTGAAGAATCTCGGAGACCGTCATCTTCGCAGGGAGGTTGTCCCGGATGACCAACAGATTGGAGCGGAGCGTTTTCTGGCAGTCCGTATAGGCATACAATGCCTGGACGGTCTCCTCGGCGTAAACGCCGCGATTCAGCGCGATCTCGATATTGACCTCCTCGCTGGTCAGGTCCGCGATGGAAGCGATCTTGAGTTTGCCGTTCCGGGCGGCCTTCTCAATCGATGCGATGAGCTGCTCGGTGGTGGTCTCGGCCGGCAGTTCGCGGATGATGACCCGCTTGTCGCCCTCGGTCTCGATTTTGGCGCGCACGCGGATGAAGCCACGCCCGTCGTCATACTCGGAGGCGTCCATCAGCCCGCCGGTCTGGAAATCCGGCAGCACCTGGAAGGGACGTTCCTCCAGGATGGCGATTTCGGCCTCCAGCAACTCGCAGAAGTTATGGGGGAAGATATGAGTGGCCATGCCCACCGCGATGCCGTCCGCCCCCAGCATCAACAGCGCCGGGACCTTCGCCGGCAGAACCACCGGCTCCTTGCCGCGCCCATCATAGGAGTCCACAAACTCCGTGATTGCATTGTTGAAAAGGACCTCGGTGGCAAATTTCGCCAGACGGCATTCGATGTAACGGCCAGCCGCCGCCGGGTCGCCTGTGATGATGTTGCCGAAATTCCCCTGACGGTCAATGAAGTAGCCTTTGTTGGCCAGCACCACAAGCGCGGCCTGGATGGACGCGTCACCGTGCGGATGGTACTTCATCGTCTGCCCCTGCACCATCGTCACCTTGTGGAAACGCCCATCGTCCATCTGCGACAACGTGAACAGGATACGGCGCTGCACCGGCTTGAGTCCGTCATCCACATCGGGGATGGCGCGGTCCTTAACCACATACGAGGCCCAGTCGATGAAGTACTGCTGCATCATCGTGCGAAGCGCATCCTCGCTCGATGGCGCATCCTGCGCCACCTCGGCTGTCAGCTCATCATCTTCGGACAGATCTTGGTTTTTCGGAGGTTCAGTCATTCAGAAAAAAGCAATCAAATGGGAACTATAGCACTCCTATCATTCCTAGTTAAGGATAGAAAAAAAGCCTAGTGGTGCGAGAAGACGCGCTCGGGCGCATGGAAGAGCGCCACGCCCAATTCATTGGCACGTTTGACCACATCTGCGTCTTTGATGGAGCCGGCGGGCGCGATGACCGCGGTCACACCGGCGGCAGCGGCAACCTCCACCGCGTCCGGGAACGGGAAGAAGCCATCGGAGGCCATCACGGCACCGTGGATGTCCTCTTTGCCCTCGTACTTCTGCTTGAACTTCTCGACCGCCTGCTCCACCGCGCCAACACGGTCCTGCTCGCCGGTGCCCACGCACAGCGTCCCACCGTTCTTGACGATAACCACACCGTTGGAGCGCACGGAGATGTTGATGTACCAGGCGGCCAGCAGGTCCAGCAGCTGCTGCTCGGTGGCCTTGACGGTGCTCTCCACTCGCCCGCACGCCTTGTTCTCACCCACGGCGGGCTTGAGGTCCGCGACGCTCCGAAGATGCGTGAGCAGCGGCTCGGAAACCACGACGGTTCCATCCGCCAACGCCTTAAGGGTGTAGGAGCCGCTCACGTCGTCACCGACGTATTTGGGCAACTTGGCCAAATCGCCGCACTGCAGGATACGCACCTGCTTGTCAATCTTGACTTCGGGGTCGTTGAAGACCGCAAGCGCCTCGGGTGTGAAGCCGGGGGCGACCACGCATTCCACGAAGGTGGACATGATTTCGCGGGCAGTCTCCTCGTCCACGGTCACATTGAAGGCGATGACGGAGCCGAAGGCCGCGCGCGGGTCGCAGTCACGCGCCTTGATGTACACCGCCTTGAGGGACTCGTCGCCGGCCTGGATAGCCGCGCCGCAAGGATTCACGTGCTTCATGCACGCGCATGCCGGACGGTCGAAGTACTTCACGATGTTCAAAGAGTAACTGATGTCCTCGAGGTTGGTCTGAGAAAGGCCGCTCTTGCCGGTTTTGAGCACTTTCATGTCGCCAATCACCGAGTCCAGCGCCCCTGCCGGCTTGTAGTAGGCGGCCGGCTGATGAGGATTGGTGCCATACCGAAGGTCGTTGACCTTCACATACTTGACGCCGAAGAACTCGGTGTCGGCAGGGAAACTGCCCAGATTCTGGGTGAGGTAACTGTTGCGATTCAAGGTGTTGTCAGCCATGGTCGTCTCCTGATGTTAGAAATTAGATTTAATTAATTATAAATCAATGACTTAAGAAATCATTCACCATGTTGCATCCGATGCAGCTGCGCGTAAGCGCCGTCGGCCGCCAGCAACTGTTCATGGGTACCACGTTCAATGATATGGCCTTGATCCAGTACGAGGATTTCATTGGCCTTTTGGATGGTCGAGAGGCGATGAGCAATGGCAATCACCGTGCGGTCTTTCATTACATTATTTAAAGCCTCCTGCACCAGTCGTTCAGTGACAGTGTCCAGTGCGCTGGTCGCCTCGTCCAGAATGAGAATCGGCGGATTGCGCAGAATGGCCCGTGCGATGGCGATACGCTGCTTTTGTCCGCCGGAGAGGAGATTTCCGCGCTCCCCGACGCGATGCTGGAACCCATCTGGGAACTGCTCGATGAACTCCATCGCGTTGGCCTGGATGGCGGCGAGCCGTACTTCCTCGTCCGAAGCATTTGGTCTGCCATAACGGATATTCGCCTCGATGGTGGTGTTGAAGAGGAAAGTATCCTGGCTGACCATCCCGACCTGCTGGCGGAAGTCACCGATGTCGAACTCCCGCAAATCTGTTCCGTCGATGGTGATGCGTCCCTCGGTCGGGTCGTAGAAGCGGGCGAGCAGATTCGCCAAGGTGGATTTGCCCGAGCCAGTCTGCCCCACCAGTGCGACAAGATTCCCTTTGGGGATGGTCAAGTCGATGTGGCTAAGCACGGGCACACCTTCCTTGACATAGCGGAAGGTCACATCGTGGTATTGAATGGCTTCACGGAAATTGCTGAAAGGCACCGGATGCTCCGCCTGCGGAAGGCTCGTGTCCAAGTCCAGCAGTTCGAAGACGCGCTCGCCGGCCGCCGCGCCGCGGACAATGTTGGAGTAGAGTTTCACCAGGTCCTTGACCGGCTTGTAGGCGGTCTGAGCGGCAAAGCCGATGACCGCCAGCGAGCCCAGCGTGACATCGAACTTGTAGCACAACAACACAAAGACCACGCACAATGCAATGGCCACAAACTGCAGCATCGGATGTACCAGCACTCCCGCCATGATTGCCTTCTTCTGCTGACGGAAGAATTTCTCGTTCACCGCATGGAAGCGCTCATGCTCGGCAGTCTCCTGACGGAAACTCTTGATAACCATCATCCCGGAGAAGACCTCCTGCATCCGCCCGGTCACATTCGCCAATTCGCCCAGCACCTGCTTCTGGTAGGAGCGCAGAAAACGCGTCAGCAGGTAGAATGGTGCAATGAAGAAGGGCAGCAGCACCACGATGCACAGAAACTGCCAGCCCAGCCCCTGCGAAATCGCCTGCACCACCACAAACTGGATGGACACCAAAATCAGCACCGGCGCCTGGCACAACTCAGGAAGCGCCTGCGAAACAACAGTTTCAATCGAAGCCACGTCATTGGTACACCGGCTAATCAACACCCCCGTCGAACTGTTTGCGAAAAAGCCCAGCGACTGCTTCATTAACTGGTCCACCAATGCCTGGCGCAAGTCCACTACCACCCGTGCGCCGATGTAACGAAGGCTATAGTGATTCGCCCATTCGCCAAGCGCCTTGACGCCGAAGAGCAGGACGATTGCCCCAAGCAGCACCGCGACCGTCTTGAGTTCCAGCACGCTCCCGTCGTCCACCGGCTCCATGTGAAACACTGCCAGAATCCGGTTTACCTGCGCCAGCAACTTGTTGGACTTCTGCTTGTGGCGCTCGGCGCGGGACTGCAATTCCGGGTTGCCGGACATCTGCGACGACGACGCGCCGGCGGGTGGATTCGTTTCATCCACAGCCTCCTGAGTCGCTGCCACAGCAGTCGGAGCCGTTCCGGCAGTGCCCGCCTCGAAAAGATTCACGGAGGTGCTCATCATCCGGAAGGCAACCCCCAGCGAGCCGCCCATGATCACGGCCGAGAGGACCCCGATTGCCAGATAGCCCGGATAGTGAAAGGCATAATCCCGCATCAAGCGCCAGAAAATCTTGAAGGTGCCCTGCTTCGCCCGTTCAAGTCTAAGTTTGTGGTGCTTGTGCCCCATCGCTTGTCGCGTCCTATCTGTTATGCCTTCAGGAGTCGAATAACCGTTTCGGCAACCGTCGCCTTCTGGTCGGCAGTCAATTCGGGGAAGATTGGCAAGGCGAGGGTTTCCAGTGCCGCGCGTTCACTCTCGGGGAAATCTCCCTGACGATAGCCCAGCGAGGCAAAGCACTCCTGCAAATGCAACGGCACAGGATAGTACACCGCGCAACCGATGCCAGCGGTCTTCAGCCCATCCCAGACACGGTCCCGCTTGCCATCCAGAATGCGGATGACATACTGGTTGCGGACATGGCGCGTGGACCAGGCCGCCTCGTGCGGCAGTTCAATCCCCGCCACACCAGCAAAGAGCTGGTCGTAGTCTTGTGCGTTTTGCTGGCGAGCCTTCGTCCAGTCATCCAGATGCGGGAACTTTTTGAGGAGTACGTCCGCCTGCAGGGCATCCAGGCGGAAATTACTGCCAATCAGATGATGGTGATATTGCGGAGCCATGCCATGATTGCGCAAAATCTTAAGTCGCTCTGCGCGTGTCTGATCATTGCAGAGCACCATCCCGCCATCTCCAAAACATCCCAAATTCTTGCTGGGGAAGAAGGAGAGGCATCCATACTCGCCAAGCGCACCCACCCGTCGCCCCCGGCACTCCGCACCGATGGCCTGGCAGGCATCCTCAATCACCACCAAATGATGCGCCTTGGCAAGTTCCAGAATCGCCTCCATATCCGCAGACTGTCCATAGAGATGTACGGGAATGATAGCCTTGGTGCGTGGCGTTATCGCCGCCTCAATTTGGGTCACGTCGATGTTGTAGGTCACGGGGTCAATGTCCACGAACACCGGCTTGGCGCCCGTGCGGCAAATTGCTCCGGCAGTGGCGAAGAAAGTATATGGCGAGGTGATGACCTCGTCACCCGCGCCGATCTGTTCGGACATCAGGGAAACCAACAGTGCATCCGAACCGCTGGACACGCCGCAGCCATAGCCCGCTTGGCAGTATGCGGCAAGGCATTGCTCCAGTTCCTCGACCTTCGGTCCAAGGATAAACAGTTGGCTGGCACACAGTTCGGCCAGGCTGGGCATAATCTCGTCCTTGAGGGACTCGAATTGCTGTTTCAGGTCTAAAAGCGGTATTGTCATCGGCAAAACCTCTTGAGATATGGTATCTGGCAAAAAAGAATTGACCTAATATAACCCACGCCCACGGGTTTTCCGTCATTTCCGCCCGCCTTCCAGCAAAAAACGCCCGGTTTTCGGCCGGGCGCTTGTCAGGCGTAAATGCGAAGTGCCTCGACTACTCTTTCACATCGGCGGCGACCTGCATCTTCACAATCCGATCCGGATTGATGACCTTCCCGTTGGGATCACCGGCGCTCTTCTTGATCTTGTCCACGAACTCCATGCCACTGGCGACCCTGCCCCAGACGGTGTACTGGCCATCCAGAAAACGCGCGTCCGCGAAACAGATGAAGAACTGACTGTCCGCCGAGTTCGGATCCATCGCCCGCGCCATGGAGACCGTTCCGCGCACATGCGGGAAGGCGTTGAACTCGGCGGGGAGTTTCGTGCCACTGCCACCCATGCCGGTGCCGGTCGGGTCGCCCGTCTGCGCCATGAAGCCGTCAATCACGCGGTGGAAGACGATGCCGTCATAGAAGCCCTGGCGCACCAGCTCCTTAATGCGGGCGACATGCTTCGGCGCGGCCTGTGGCAACAACTCGATGACAACGCGGCCATCCTTGAGGTCCAGATACAGAGTGTTTTCTTTGTCCATGGTGTTTTCGAATGAGGAATGAGGAATGAGGAATGAGAAACCGCAGGGGTGCGGGGGCGTGCAGCCCCCGTAGAATTGTACCTAAATCCGTGAATTGCGGCAAGATGTACTGTCGGCGCCCCGCCGACAGTACACGCATTATGCAGACGCCACGCCTGCACTGTTCACCATTCACGGATTCAGATTGTAGGGTGCAAACGACGGAATGGAGCCGCAGGGGTGTCCCTATTTCACGAACAATTCAGCGGCCTGCTTGAGCGCCTTGCGGACACCCAATGCGGTCAGGGTATCCCCTGCCTGGAGCACCGTCTCGCCACGGGGCACGATGTACCGCTGACCGCGCTGGACCATGATGATGAAGACCCCCTGGGGCAGTCCGCACTCGCGGATGGCCTTGCCGACCATCGAGGACTCCGGCGTCACGGCGAACTCCTGCATCCGATTGTCTGCATAGTCGTCCTGATCCGCCGCCTTGCCTTTTTGACGTGGCAGGTTCACGCGGTCAAAGGAAATCGGCGCCGTAGGCGCGACCTTCAGTGGTGCGTCCAGTTTGAGCCATTTCGCCCATGGCATGATGGTGTAGCTTTGGCAGACCACCGAGAAGAGCACCACCCAGAAAACAAGATGGAAGAGCACCAGCGCCACGGAGCAACCTTCGTCGGGGACAATGTCGAATTTCCCCTGATAGAGCATCGGGAAGGTCGCCAGCATGATGGGAGCGCCACCGCGCAGTCCTACCCAGCTCACCAACGCTTTGGACTGAAACGAGAAGCGCTTCCCCCAAAGCAGTGCAAAAACCATCGCCGGTCGCACCACGAACATCAGCAGGCATCCCAACAGCAGCCCCTGCCACCAGGTCCGGCCGAGCAGTTCCGGGCTTGTCATGAAGCCCAGCATTGTGAAGAGCACCACCTGCATCAGCCACGAGATCGCATTGGCAAAGCGGATGAAACTATTGTGAAAGACAAACCAGCGGTTGCCCATGAAAACGCCAGCCGCATAGACCGCCATGAAACCATTGGCCTTCAGCAGGTCGGCAAGCGAGTAGGTAATCAGCACCACGGAGATGCCCATCACGTAGTAGAGGCCGTCATGGTCAAGATTGCCGTGATTGAAAAGCGCAATGGCTGCTTGGGACAGCACCCAGCCGATGAAAAGCCCCGCCAGCATCTTCCAGGCAAAGACTGGCAGGAAAAACAGCAGGCTCCTGCCCACGGGAAGCTCCGGCGTGATGACCAACCCAAGGAAGAAAAGCGTCAGGAAGGTCGCCATCGGGTCGTTGGAGCCAGACTCATATTCCAGCAACGACCGCAACTCCCCTTGCAAACCGACCTTCTTGGAACGCAAGATGGTGAAGACCGCCGCCGCATCCGTGGAAGAGATGATCGCGCCAAAGAGCAGACAAGTCGCCAGCGTCGCACCCGCCAGACACCCAAAAAACGACCGCAACAGGAAGCAAATTCCCCCCAGCAGCACTGCAGTCAGTAGTACACCGACGGTTGAAAGCACCGTCCCCGGCACCAGTACCCGTTTGATCTCTTTCAGGGACGACTCGCAGCCGCCGGAGAACAGGATATAGCACAAGGCGATGATCCCCAAGCGGTTCGCCAATCCCCAGCTAAGTCGGCTGTTGACATCGTATAATACGGTATCATGCAACGACAACAGCCGAACCAGCACGCCGATAACCAGGAAAATCAAGAGTCCTGGCATGCTCCAACGGCTGCTGAGTTTGCTGGAAAGCACGCAGCCCAGTATCAGCAATCCGCCAAACAGAATAAGCGCGGAAAAAAGATCCACTACTGGTCAGAGTCTTCGTCCCGGATTGTTTCCGGAACATGCAAATCACGCCATGGGAATTTTCCCGATGAACATCAATGCGAAAACCATCACGAAAATGGCGATGGTTTCGACAATGCCCAGCGCCAGAAGATTGTTCGCAAAACCCTGGTTGGTCTCGGCAAAGGAGTCGCAGGCGCCGGCGGCGGCACGCCCCTGGTAGGCTGCAGACCCGCCGATGCCCAAGCCGCCAAGGATGCCGATGGCAAGCGCAGCAAGCCAATACTGCGTGTCAATGCCCGCCACGGTATTCATCAGAATCATTCCGTAGAAGGTCTGCGACATCGGAACACCGGTCAAGATACTCAACTGGAACGGCGCCGGCTTGCCCTGCGCATAGCAACGCTTCCAACTGCCGATAGCAGAGGCGGCTGCAAGACCACAGCCAATGACGGAACCGAGGGCGGCAAAGCCAAACGAGGCGAAAGCGCCCAGGCAGACCAAGGCACGTGCAGTGGAATCAATCATGAATGTTACCTCCTTGAAGGTTGATTGGATATAACAGAAAGAGACAAAATTGGACTGCTACTGGAATGGCCGATAGGGTCGGCCGCTCCACTCCAGGCCGATGTGCCCGGAGAATTCCAGCGTATTGAGGCGGATGCCGTGCACCAGCACGCTCATCACCGCGAGGGCTACATTGAGAAGGTGCCCGACGCCCAGCACCAAAATGCCGACGGGAATCAGCCAGCGGTTCCCGCTCCAGATGCCGACCGCCATCGCATTGAACGCCTTGGCAATCTCCAGACTGGAAAGGCCCACCGCAAAAAGGCGGACATAACTGAGCAGGTCGCCGAAACTGTTGATGAAAGTGAAAGGCGAATTGATGATTTCACTGATGGAGCGCCAGTTGATGCCGAAGCAGACGATAAGCGCAGTCCCAGCAATGTAGAGCCACTTCGGGATGGTAAAGTCTCCGAAACTTCCATCAATTAACATCCCTTTGACCGTGAAATAGTTTCCGCCAAGGAACAGCGCCCAGCCCACATTTGCCAGCCGGTCCCGCCAGCCAGGCGCGAGCTTCGCCCGCCACAGATGCGCCAACGCCATGTGCCCTGCCCCCAGGAAGAAGCAGAAGAGCTGAATGTGCTCGTTGTTCTGGTCGTGCGTGAACCACGGCAGTCCAAAGGTTTTCAGTCCGAACCAGTTGCCAGTCAACGCACCCCAGCCAACCACGGAAAGCGACATCACCAACAGCAGTTTGCCGGACTCGGCCATCTTCCTGTCGCCCAGTTTCTTCGCCTTCAAGAAGAACCACAGGCTCGCAACGGTAAAGATGGCACCGTAGCCGGCGTCGCCAATCAGCATTCCGCAGAAGAGCGTCAGGAAAACCAGCAACGACACCGACACGTCCACTTCGCGGTAGCCCGGAACGATGCCGATGAAGTCCAGCACCACTTGCGCCATTCGGAACGCTTTGGGAATCAACAATTTCGTAGGAACTTCCATGTCATCGTCCGCCACTTCCTCGTAGCGGATGGCCCAGCCTTTCCCATGAGCCAGTGCGCGAAGTTCATCCAGTTGCGCTCCAGGGACATATCCCTGGAGGAAAGTCAAACGTCCGCCGGATTTGCCCATGCCCTCGCGTGTCTGCTCAAAGCGGATTTTACTCTCCAGACGCTGAGCCACCTGATTCAGAGACGCCAAATCGACCACTGCGTGTCGCCGAAGCAGTTTTTCACATTCGCTCCGCTCGTGGCAGGCATCCTGACGCATCCGGCGCAAGATGCCAAGGTCACTGCCTTCAGGGAAATTCGCCATCGGCAGTCCAAGCCCTGAAAGGTCACGGCGGGAAACCAGCAACGAATGAAGCTGTCCTTTCTGACACGCCACGACATATTCGTAGATTGGCTCGCCATCTTCAACTTCTTCAGTATATTTTGCCAGCCAGTCCACGCCTTTGGGTGGCTGTGGGTGGATTACCAGTGCGGTATGCCACCCCCGAGCCTTCAGGCGCTCAAGCGCCGCCATGTCGAATTGCCCCCAAGGTTCCAGTCGGGAAATTTCACGGTCAAGAACCACGCAACGTTCGTTCAGATGACGCAGCCGCGTCAAAGCCGCCCCGCATTCACGGCAACATGCCTCGCCATCTGTCATCGGCGTGCCTGCAGCCTGACGGTCCGCATCGGTCAATTTGATGCTCCGAAGATAAAACAGCACCTGGACAAGCTCGGCATGTTCACGCCGCAAATCATCCAGCACAGCCGAATTGGTTTCAGTCGCCATCGGCACCACATGCACGGAACCGAGCTTGCGGAGCTCGATCAGGGATTGCTCCTGGTCGTCAGCCAGGCAGACAATCGTGACTTTGTTCATCCGTTCAATCATGGTGTTTTCCTGTGGCTATGGCTGCGGCTCCACCACCTCGCGAGCCTGGCATTTCGCCTTCGCAATCTTCGACCGCCCAACCGAATTGGTCTGCTGGTCGCCAATGTAGATGTTGATGCGCCGAATGTTCTCCTGGGCACCTGGAATCTTGACCTTCTCAAAAAGATTCACGCGTTGCGTGACCGTACGAAGCTCCTCCTCAATGCAGGCCAACTGCTCCACCAGCAACTGGCGGCGCAGACGCACCTCGGTCTGCTGCTTGAGAAGTTCGGCGGCAGTATCCTCCCAGATGGGGCTGACAAAGAGGTCGCGTTCAGGCACTTCGAAGTCCAGCCCGGAAAAGGCCGGCACCTCTGCGCCAGCAATGTTCAGCGACTTGACACGCCACTCGGTGACGGTCGCTAGTGCCGGTGCAGCCGGATCCAGCGTGGCGAAAAGCGCCAAATCGGCCGAGTGTTCGGCGAGCACCCGCTCGTTCTCCTCGTCCAGTTCGCGCAGGCGTTCACGGGCCTGCCGGACCTCCAATTGCAGCTGCTGTTTCTTGAGCTGCAAGGTCGGCAGATACCGCTCGAAGCGCTTCAGCGCATCGCGCTGGTTCTTCAGTTCGTTCTTGGTGAGCTTGATCTTCGTCACCTCTAACCTCTAACCTTTCTGCTGGCGGGGCGCCTGCAGTACTCTAACTTCTCATTTTGACCAGAACTTCTTGACCAAATCGGTTTTGACGCCAGTCTCGGCGGGTTCGAAACATTCCGCCAGAATCTTCCAGCCTTGGTCAAGGGCGCCCTCCAGCGGGATGTTCACCTGCAAATCCATCATGTTCCGTTCGAACAAGTCACCGTATTTGAGCAACTTCTGGTCCCAGGGGGACATCCGGAAGCCCATGGACTGCTTTTCCAAGGTGTCGCGGTATTCGGAGTAGAGGCGGATCATGGTGTCCATCAGCGTACGGTGGTCTTCGCGCGTGTCCTTGTTGACATTCTGCTTCAAACGCGAAAGCGACCCGAAGGGTTCGATGTGGCCGCCACTCAAGTAGAACTGTCCCTCGGTGATGTATCCGGTATTGTCGGGAACGGGGTGTGTCACGTCGTCGCCAGGCATGGTAGTCACCGCCAGGATGGTGATGGAGCCGCCGTTTTCGCCCCGGAACTGCACCGCCTTCTCATAGCGAGAAGCCAGCTGACTGTAGAGGTCTCCGGGGTAGCCACGGTTGGAGGGAATCTGCTCCATCGTGATTGCGATTTCCTTCATCGCGTCCGCAAAATTGGTCATGTCGGTCAAGAGCACCAGCACGCGCTTGTGTTCCTCTACCGCAAAAAACTCCGCAGAGGCCAGCGCCAGATCCGGAACCAACGTGCACTCCACCGTGGGGTCGCTGGCGGTGTGAACGAACATCACCGTGCGCGGCAATGCGCCATGTTCGTCCAGCGTGTTGCGGAAATAGAGGTAGTCATCGTATTTGAGTCCCATGCCGCCAAAGACAATCACATCGACCTCGGCCTGCATTGCAATTCGTGCCAGCAACTGGTTGTAGGGTTCGCCAGGAATTGAGAAAATCGGCAGTTTCTGGCTTTCCACCAATGTATTAAAGACATCAATCATCGGAATGCCCGTGCGAATCATCTTCTTCGGGATGATACGGCAGGCCGGATTCACCGAGGGTCCCCCGATTTCCACCAGATGATCCGTCAATTCTGGACCATTGTCACGCGGAGTGCCATTGCCGGTGAAGATGCGCCCCAGCAGGTCCGTCGTCGCCGAGACCTGCATCGGATGCCCCAAGAAGCGCACCTCGGAATCCGTCGAAATGCCACGCGAACCGCTGAACACCTGCAACGACACGCGCTTCCCCGCCAGGCGAATGACCTGCGCCAGCGAACTCTGGCTGCCGGAACGGACCTCGGCCAGCTCGCCATTGAAGACATTCTCGGCCTCCAGCGTGATGACATTGCCGCTAATCTGGATGATTCGGTGGTAGATTTTTCTCATCGGGACACCTGTTGAAAATGAATTTTATAATAATTACTTGTTATACAACAAGTTATCAATTGTTTTTTCACCGCACTCGAATTCCGTGCTCTGCCATGGCGTGTAGTTCCAGTCGATGAACGCCTGGCGCAGCTGGTTGAAGTAGTTTCGCGCGATGGTCTTGTCTTCAAAGGTGAATTCGCGCTTAAGCACATCCAGCACCTTGGTGAAGACATGGCGCTGCCGTTCCGAGGAGCATGCACTGTCGATGGGGTCAAAAGTGTTCTGCTGGAGATACACGGCATCCAGGAACTCGCCCTTGAGGTAGATGACGAAGTCCTCGATGGGAGTTCCCTCCTCGCCGACGACCATCATCATTTGGTTCACCTCGTTTCCCCTGCGCAACATCGCGCGCGCCTCGGCAACATCTTCAGCAGGAACCAGGCTGTGGTATTTGCTCCAGGACTCCAGTGGATGGATGGATGGATAGCGTCGGGCGTTGGCGCGGTCACGCGAAAGCCCCAGGAAGGCACCGACGACTTTCAGGGTGGCCTGAGTGACCGGCTCCTCGAAGTTTCCGCCGGCGGGCGAGACCGCTCCGCAGATGGTCACCGAGCCGGTCTTTCCGTCTCTGAGCCGCACCAGTCCGGCGCGTTCGTAGAAGCTGGCGACCAGAGACTCCAGATAGGCGGGGAAGGCCTCTTCGCCCGGAATCTCCTCCAGTCGTCCAGACTCCTCGCGCAACGCCTGCGCCCAACGAGAGGTCGAGTCGGCAAGGAGCATCACGTTCAAGCCCATCTGACGGTAGTATTCGGCGATGGTGACGCTGGTGTAGATGGAGGACTCGCGGGAGGCCACCGGCATGGAACTGGTGTTGCAGATGATGATGGTGCGGTCAATCAGTTTGTGGCCAGTACGCGGGTCTTCCAGCACAGGATATTCCTGGAGGATTTCGACGACCTCGCCGGCGCGTTCACCGACGGCCGCCACAATCACGATGTCCGCCTCGGAACGCTGCGCCAGACCATGCTGGAGCACGGTTTTGCCGGCGCCGAAAGGACCAGGCGTGCAAAAAGTCCCCCCCTTGGCGATCGGGAAGAAGGTGTCGATGATACGGAACTGCGTCACCAGCGGCTCCTCCGGCAACAGCTTTTCCTTATAAGTACGGATAGGCACGCGCACGGGCCAGGACTGCACCATGCGGATTTCACGCTCCTCGCCGGACTCGTTCTGCGCCTTGGCGACGACCGTCTGGATGTTGTAGTCGCCCCCCGCGATGGTCCAGGTGATCTTCCAGGTTCCCTGCCAGCCGAAGGGGAGCATGATTTTGTGGTGGAAGATGCCTTCTGGCACCCAGCCGACTTCATCGCCAGCCTGGAGTTCAGTTCCCACGGGCGCGGTCACGCTGTAGCTCCAGAGCCTTTCCGTGTCCAGAGGATAAAGATAGGTCCCGCGCTTGAGGAAAAGCGATTCTTCGGCCAGCCGCGGCAGGGGATTCTGGAGACCGTCGAAGACCTGCGTGAGCAATCCGGGACCCAGTTCCACGGAGAGCAGCTGGTCGGTGAACTCCACGGCATCGCCCACCTTGATGCCGCCAGTGGCCTCAAAGACCTGCATATCCGCCTCACGGCCACGA
This sequence comes from Victivallales bacterium, assembly GCA_017617415.1. GTDB lineage: Bacteria > Verrucomicrobiota > Lentisphaeria > Oligosphaerales > Oligosphaeraceae > RGIG1601. The sequence continues at coordinate 100,670 of JAFZWH010000091.1, forward strand.
ACGCGGATGACCTCGCTCTTCAGACGGGAACCGTCGGAAATCTCGACATAGCCGACCTCGTTCTGACGCACGCTGGTGTCAAAGGCCACGGAGACCAGGTTGCCATTCACGCCGGTGACCCGGCCCGTCTTGATGTTCACATCACTCATGGGTTCGTTATCCTTCCGTCTGCACCCGATGGGCGGCGGCTTCCGCCAGACGGGCCTTGATGATTTCTTCAAAGACTGCTTTGCCGGCCTCGGCGGAGTAGCGCCGGTGCGTCTCCAGCAACTGCAATTTCAGGGCATAGAGCACCAGCGTGTCAAAGCAAAAACGGTTCAGAGGCTCCAATTCCTCCAGCTTCGCCCACTGGAGTGCCTCCCAGCCCTGCTGACGTCTCCAAGTGCTCTTTTCCTCCAGCACGGCGGTTAGGCGCTTGAGGTCGCCGCTATAACTGCCCGAGTCACCCTCGCGCAGGAATTTCCGTGCATCAGTCTTTAGTGAACGCGCCCGCCACACCACAATCGCATTGCGCATCGCAATCTGCCACCCATACCACTCGCGCACAACCGCATTCCCCAAGTCCGCCACAGAAACACTGGTTGGCGGACACAACGACAGCGCCGCCAACATCGCGCACTCCTGCTCAGACAACGCCTCGTGGCAGCGGGCAAGAAACTCCGCCAACTTCGGAGCACCCTCCCCCGTTGCCTTCAGGCTCGGCAAAGTGCTAATGAAATAATAGAGGTCTAATGCCATCAAAAAAAGAGGAATGAGGAATGAGGGGGCGCAGTGGTGCGGGGGCGCAGCCTCCGTAGAATGGTAGGGCACAAACAGCGGAATGAACGCGCGGGGTTCACCCCTTCATCAGAATCGCGCCGAGCGCTGGGGAAAGATGCGCGGCGATGGCCTCGGTGAGCGCCTCATCGCTGAAGTCATAAAGCACATCGCTGCCACTGAAACTCAGTTTGAAGCCATTCGCCAACGCCTTGCTGGGCGCCAGACTCACGCGCTCGCGCAGATTCTCGGCAAGTTTCGCCTTCACGGCGGAGGCAAGCGCATCCAGTTGGCCTTCCGGCACCAGCACAGCGAGGTTCTCCTCGTTGCCCTGTTTCGCCAAGTAGTTGATGCAGAGCGTCGCGATGATTTCCGCAACAGCATTCGGATGCAACTCGGCCTTCAGCAGACTGGCGACCGCACCCTGCACTCGGCTTTGAAGCTCGTTGCGGACTTCCAGCAGAATCTGACGCCCCGACTGACGCATCGCCTCCTCGGACTTCTGGCGCATCATCTCCGTCTCCGCCTTGGCATCCGCCACCAGTTTCGCCGCCTTCTCCTGAGCGGCGGCGACCATAGATGCGGCCTCGGCCTTCGCGGCGGCGATGATCTTCTCCTTCTCGGCTTCGCCACGCTGTATGCCATCCCGGTCAATACGGTCCAGCAACGCCTGCAATTCGTCAGCCATCGTTATGATTCCTTATTCTTAAATTGCTAATTGCTAATTGCTTAATCCTTTCCTGTCCAACAGTAGGTACAGAGCTGGTCGGCGGGGAAGCCAATCGCCTTGATGGTATCCTCCAACGTCTGGTATTTCAGAGTCGTGAAGCCCATCTCCTCACGGATGCGGCGAACCATCTCCTGGTACTCCGGCGTGGTGGCGTCAGTGTACTTCTCCAGATGCTGCTCGTCCTCCTGACCATTCTCCATCGCATGGACGGCGCGGCGGGCAATCAGTTCCAGCGGCGTGCGCGACGGCGAGAAATTCAAGAACTTGCAGCCGAAGAGAATGGGGGGACATGCCGCGCGCACGTGAATCTCCTTGGCACCCCATTCCGGAAGCCGCGCAAAGGTGTCTTTGAGCTGCGTGCCACGCACGATGGAGTCCTCGCAGAAAAGCAACTTCTGGTCGTGGATGAACTCCTGAATCGGAATGAGCTTCATCTTCGCGACATGGCGACGCGTGGTCTGGGAGTCGGAGATGAAACTACGTGGCCAGGTCGGAGTATATTTCACAAATGACCTGCGATAAGGAAGATGCTTGTATCCCGCATAACCGAGCGCATGGGCGGTCCCGGAGTCCGGCACACCCGCCACCGCATCCACCTCCAATCCATCGTCCTGCTTGGCAAGATTCTCGCCGCAGCGATAGCGCACCTGCTCGACGTTGATGCCCTCGTAACTGGCCGCCGGAAAACCATAGTAGATCCACATAAAGGCGCACATCTTCATGACCTTGCGTGCCGGAAGTACAGAGTCAATCTCGAAGGTCGTGCGGTTGAGCAGCACCGCCTCGCCTGGCCCCAGCCAACGGATGACTTTATATCCAAGGTTATGCAGCGCACAGGACTCGAAAGAGGCGGCGAGGCTTCCATCCTCCTTGCGCCCAATCACGATTGGCGTGCGCCCGACCTTGTCGCGAGAGGCATAGACGCCCTGCTCCGTCAACAACAGCACGCTGCACGAGCCGTCAATCTTGTCCTGCAAGGTGCGCAGACCTTCAGCAAGGCTGGAGGCGCTGGCAATCAGCGAGGCGGCGACCTCGGTGGGCGACACTCCGCCGCCCCAGCTCTCGGTGAAATGGGTATGGCGGTTCTGGAGAAACTCGGCCTGAAGTTCCTCCAGATTGTTGATGATGCCCACCATCGTGATTCCGAAGGTGCCGGACGAGGAGAAGACCGTCAGCGGCTGCGAGTCCGTGTCCGAGATGCAGCCAATGCCGCAGTTTCCATGCATCGCATCCAGGTCGCGCTCGAATTTCGAACGAAACTGGTCCCGGCGAATGTCATGGATGAACTTCTGAAAACCATTCTCGCCCAACACCATCATCCCGCCACGCATATTGCCGAGATGCGAATGGTAGTCGGTACCGTAGAAAATGTCAGCCACACATTCGGTTTTCGAGACGCAGCCAAAAAAACCACCCATCTATGGGACTCCAAATTTAAAGAGGAACCTGGACGAAAGAAACGACAAAACGGAAAAATATAATATAGCTTTCACTCCATAACCCGGCGGACTCATCGGTTCTTTTTACGCTTTTTTCTCAACGCAAAGGGCCGGAAGGCGGGACGTCGGACGTCAGGCAACGGACGTCGGGCGACGGAGACACCTCAGCCATAGATTTCGTCGATGATGGCGGGGTCCTTCCCAATCATCTCAAGATAGCGTGCCAGCAGACGACGCGCGGAACCCCACTCGGTATTGGGACTCATGCAGCTGAAGAACTCGTACGTGATAATGCGTTCGACCAGGGGGGACGCCTCCTGCAACTTCATATACAACGAGCGGTAGTCCGCCTGCCGGAAGACCTCCGGAGGCTCGCCGTGACCGGGGAAAGGTCGCTGGAAGGTCTCGATGTTGCTCCACAACTCGATTCCGCATTTGCGGAAGAGCGCGCCAACCTTCTCGTACCAGACCTTCAGACCATTGTCGCCAATCACGCCGTTGGAACACTCCGGCGCAGTGATTTTGTCCTGCGGCGCACAGTAGTCCAGCAGTCCGGCGACCTGCTCGAAGAAATAGCGCCCGTAGATGTCGCACCAGGTATCCGGGTCGTAGCGATGCTTCATGTCCCCGATTGGTCCCCCGAAGCTGGGGGACATAAAGGTCTTCATGGTCGGGAAGTTCTTTTTGGCGTACACGAGCACCTCGCGGCAAATATCAAGGAAGTTGAAATGCCACGGCAACGCCTCAAGACTCACGTAAATTCCTTGTAAACAAGGATGGTTGGCATACTTGGGCATCACGCGGTCGTAGTAGCGCTTCGTGTCGTCAATCTCCTTGAGCCAGTCGCCGCGGTAGAGGTTGGTGATGCCGATGGGACCGCCCAGGAACAGCCGCATCCCGTATTTGTCCGCCAGACGGAATACCATGTCCAGCAGACACTCGTCCTCCGGCCAGGTGGTAGAACGCGGGTCCTCCGCCGAAAGGTGAACCCCGTCGCGCTCATGCTCGGTGCGGATCACGAAAAGCTGATCCATCCCCATCGCCTTCATCATCTGGAAATCCTGCTCCCATTCCTTTAGCCCGGCATTCACGATGCCAGTGTCGGAGATGAGCATGTTCACAAAAGTGCCGGTAATCGGCTTCAAAGACCCGTCATGCAGCATAAGAAATTAATCCTAAGTTTTTTAATTGAACAAGTTAAGATGTTATTAAATTCATTCTTCCGTCAACTCGTCATCCGCATCGAGCAAGTCGAATTGCCGTGCATGGCTGAAGTCGATCTCCTCGATGTACACGCAACCTAGGGATTCGAGACGCACGAAGATGAAGAGAGTCTCCGCTTTCTCGTCCTGGAAGAGCCTTCCGGTGTGGAGTTCCCACATTTTAGAGAACTGCTCCGTGGCCGGGAAGGGATGGCAGACGACTTTTCCGTCCTGGACGGATGGCTTGAGGTCCTGCGCGTCAGTGGCGTAGATGTCCCCGCTGAAATGAACCAAGTATCGTGCCTTGATCTCCAGGGACGAGGTCAGCTTCTGCGCGAAGAGATCGAGGATGGATGCGGGATCCAGCATGGTGACCGCAGCCCCGATGCGCTCGTCGTGGACATTGACCACCGGCGCGCTACAGCACATCAAAAGGCGGTTCTTGACTATGGGGTCAACCATCGGTCCGGTCCACACCGGGCGATCGGCGAAGTCCTCGATGGCACGCACATACCACTTCTGCTGGGTTACTCGGAAATTAGAATCGCGGTGGCCCTCAAAAGGATAGGCAAAGAGAAGGTCGTTGCTGAAGCCCAACATTGTGGAGACGACAGGGGTGCGCTCCTCCGAAAGGTCGATGCCCGCCAGCTCCGTCTGCCCCTCCTTCCGAATGCGGAAATGCTCCGTGGTCATCTTCACGAATGACGGCAGCATCGGGTAGAGCGTGGAGAGGATGGAGTCCAGGGCGGGAATCTCCCCCGCGTCAATGGGCACATGCCAACCGAAGGCCCGAAAAGAGGCTTGCTTTCCCAGGCTAGGCTGGTAGCCATAGCCCGGAGGTTCCTCGGCAACCCCTTCGGTGCCACGATAATAGTGATAAGACGAATTGGGCCGTTCCAAGTGCCCCAGGCGGGCGGAGGCCTCGCGGCATAGCTCCAGCAAGTCGTCCTCGAGCTGCACAATCTCGTGTTCGACCTGGATGCCGGTGCGCATGTTCGAGGAGTAGATGCGCTTCAACACCGTGTGCTGCTCCTCGCTGACGATCTTCTTCGCCACCTGCTGGCGTAGATTGAAGATGATGCCTCCGCAGCACACCGCTGTGACCAACAGGAAAAGCACCAGCAGCGCGGCGCTATAGCGCGCCAGCATTCGGGTGAAGCGCGACCAGCGCGGGAAGAGTTCGACGCTGGTGGCCTCGTTCTTGAGATAGCCGCGCAGGTCGGCGGCCAAGTCGGCGACCTCCTGATAGCGGTCCAGCGGATCCAGCGCCGTGGCCTTGCGGATGATGCGCTTCAGAACGGAGGGCACATGGCAGCCAAAGTAATGCGCCATCGGCGAGAGTTCACCTGCCTTCACGCACTCCAACACAATCGTCTTGTCCCGCCAGGGGAAAGCACGGCGCAGGAAGACAGTCTCGTAGAGCAGAAGCCCCAGCTGGTAGATGTCCGCCGTCTTGCCGTATGGGCGGTGCTGGAGCACCTCCGGCGCGATGTAACGAGGGGTTCCGGCGGCGGAGGTGATAATCCAGTCCTGCCCTTTAGGGATCACGCGCGCCATGCCCCAGTCCATCACATAAAGTTCGCCAAAGCGGCCGACCATGATGTTCTCGGGCTTGAGGTCGCAGTGGAGGACATTGCGGTTGTGCGCGTACTCGATGGCCTCGCATACCCGCAGGAAATGCTCGATGCGCAACTTGCGCTGCCAGCGCTCGACGGTACAAATCTGGTACCAGCTCAAAGGCGAATACTTCTTCTTGATCTTGGCGATGCGCTCCCGAAAACTCTTGCCCTCCACATACTTCATCACCAGATGCGGGACATTCTCGTGGTCCACATAGAGATTGTGGATCGGAACGATCGCCGGATGCTCCAGATGCGCAGTGATGCGGGCCTCGTTGAAGAAAGCCCCGCGCGCCTTGGGATTTTCGGAGTTCTTCAGACTCTTGATGGCCACCCGCCGCCCAAACTGGAGATCCTCCGCGGCCACGATGGTGCCTTGCCCGCCCTTGCCCACGTCCTTCAACAGCGGGTAGTTCTTCTCCAAGTCGCCGATAGTGGATTCATCGTGGAACGAACTGGCGTCGGCACAATGCTCGTCCTCGCTGACCTCAAGGCTGATGCTCGAATCGTCGATGTCATACTGGTGGTCGTATTTGCGAACTCCGAAGAGTTCCAGAAGATCCGAGAAGAAGGCCACCGCGGCAGAACGCTGGTGCATCACCGGAATCTCCTCGAACAGATAGTCCCGGCGGCCGAGATTGGCGCACCGCAGGAAATTCAGCTGGCTCTCGTTGAAACTGCCGGTGCCATTGCTGTTGACATTGTTCTCGACCACACCCGTCTTGACTTCGAGGTCATCGGATAGTTCGTTGGGCTTCTGGACAATCACAGGTGTTTTCCAAATCGATAAGAGTTCTCTTGAGGTCAGTCGGTCTTCACGGCGCCGTGCCGACGGCTGGCACGGCCTCTGCCGGAGTCGACTCAGTGGTCCAATCCATCTCCATCGCGCGGTCGAAGTCGATCTCCTCGATGTAGATGCAGTTCATGTCCTCGACCAGGTTGAAGATGAAGAGCGTGTCCCGCTTCTGGTCGTCCAGGAAGACGCGGCCGGTCTTAAGGTTCCACATCTCCCGGAACTTCTCCGGGTATGGAAAGTCGAACAGCCCGATCTCGCCCTGGCAAACCGGCTGGCACCGCGCCACGTCGGTCGAATAGACCTTCCCGCTGGCATGGACCAGATAGTGCCCCTTGATGTAGGGACCATGCGTCAGCCGTTCCGCAAACTTGCCGATGAAGTCCCTTGGATCCAGCACTGCCACTGCCACACCCTCGGTGAAGCCCGGCGGCGCCTCGTCCACCTGGAATGGCATCGCGCAGGCAATGATGATGCGGTTGCGCACGCGCACAGACTGGAAGAGGTCCGTCCAGATCGGACGGTCCACTGCCTCGCGCTCCGCGCGCTGGTACCAGACCGAGGTGGTCACATCGTAGTCCTGAGGCATGTTGCCCTCGTAGGGATAGGCGAGCATCAGCTTGTTCTCGAAGGCCACGCGCGAGTTCAGCACAGGGGTGCGCTCCACCCCAAGGTCACGGATCGGACTCTTCGTGCGCCCCGTCTTGTCCACCAGAAAATGGTTCGTCAGCACCCGCTTGAAGGTCGGCATCATCGGATAGAGCGTGGTCAGCACCGCGTCCAGATTCTCCACCTGGACATTCGTCGGCAGGTGCCAGAAGAAGGCCCGGAACGAGACCTTGTTGTCGAAGGTGGACGCCCAGCCGTAGCCGGGTGGGGGGAACTCGATCATGCCCGCCGTGCCGCGGTAGTAGTTCAGGTCGGGATTCGGAGGCTGAAGCGTCGCGAGACGCACCCGCGTCTCGCGCGCCAGCGACAGCACATCGTCGGCCACTTCCTTGATCTCCTGGGCAAGCATCACGCTGGTATGGAGGTTGGAGGAGTAGAGGCGACGAAGCGCCTCCTCCTCGCGCTGCTCATGCAGCTTCTCGTTCACCTTGCTTCGGACATTGTAGAGAACCACCGCGAAGAGAATGGTCGTGACCAGAATCACCAGCCCCAGAAGCAGATGGCTATAGCGGGACATCACCCGCATGAAGTTCGACAGCCGCGGATGGCGCTCGACGCTAGTGGCCTCGTTCTTGAGATACCCGCGCAGATCCCGCGCCAGATCCGACACCTGCTGGTAGCGGTCGCGCGGCGAGAAGGCCGTGGCGCGGGAGATGATCTTGCACAGCGTCGCGGGCACATGGCATCCGTAGTAGTGCTGCATGGGGGCCATCTCGCCCGCCTTCACCCGCTCCAGCACCTCGTCCTTGCTCTTCCAGGGAAAGGCGCGGCGCAGGAAGACGGTCTCGTAGAGGATGAGACCCAACTGGTAGATGTCCGCCGTCTTGCCGTAAGGCTTGTGCATCAGCACCTCGGGGGAGATGTAGCGCGGGGTTCCGCAGATGGGCGAAACCACCCAGTCCTGCCCCTTGGGCATCACCATCGCCATTCCCCAGTCCATCACATAGACTTCTCCGAAGCGCCCGACCATGATGTTCTCCGGCTTCAGGTCACGGTGGAGGATGTTGCGGTTGTGCGCGTACTCGATGGCCTCGCAGACCCGCAGGAAACGCTCGATGCGAAGCTTGCGCTGATAGCGCTCCACCGCGCAGACCTTGTACCATGGAAGGCTGGCGTACTTCTGCTTGAGATTCTGGAGACGCTCCCGGAAACTCTTGCCCTCCACCAATTTCATCGCCAGATGCGGAGCGTTGTCGTGGTCCACATAGAGGGTGTGGATGGGGACGACGCCGGGGTGCTCCAAGTGGGCGGTGATGCGCGCCTCCGTGAAAAAGAGATGCCGCGCCTCCTGGTTCTCCGGCTTGCGGAGGCTCTTGACCGCGACACGACGCCCGAACTGCAGGTCCTGGGCGGTCGAGATGGTCCCCTGCCCGCCGTGAGCGACCTCTTTGCCGAGCGGATAGTTGGTCTCCAGGTCGCAGGTGTTGCCCTCCTCGTGGAACGAACTGGCGTCGGTGTTCTGCTCTTCCTCGCTGGACTCCAGGCTTCCGGAGGTGTCGTCGATGTTATATTCGGAGTCGAATTTGTGGACACCGAACATCTCGCGGATCTCCGCCCAGAAGCTCGCGAAGGCACTGTGCTGATGCATCCGCGGAATCTCATCCGCCAGATACTCCTTGTAGGCGGCGATGTGCTGTGCGGCAGCCTGGTCCTTGGCCCCCATCACCCTCGTCCCCGTCACCTCCGCCTCGGGATGCGAGTCGCTCCCGCTGAGCCGGTCGTCGGAGAATTCTTTGTCGGAGTGAATAATCAACGGAAAAACGGTTGGTATAAAATGAAGCCGTAGCAAAAAGCGAAATCAATAAGTACAATAATGCGTCAAAGCGATTTTTCCCAAGACGCCCTGAAAAAACTCACCAGGCGCCAATGTCCACCTGGCGAATCTCGCCGTCCTCCGGTCCACCCAGAAAAAGCTCCACCATATTGGCAAAATTCGCCACGGTGTCCGTCACATAATAACTGTGTTGCCCAGAATGTCCCAGACCATTGGACAGTCCCTCGGCTTCCAGTTGCGTGGCGGTCGCTTGGGCAACCGCCTCGCCGGAATCGATGATCCGAGTCCCCGGCAGGCATTCTCGGATGGCATCGATAATCAATGGATAATGGGTGCACCCAAGTATTATTGTATCTATATTTCGTTCAACAAGTTTTGATATATATTCTTGAAGAGCACAGCGTAGCACGGGATGTTCCAGGCGAACATAGCCATTCTCGATCAGCGGAACCAGCAATGGACAGGCCAGACCATAGACTTGAGCCGACGAGTCCAATCGTAAGACTTCCCGTTCAATGGTCCGGCTGCGGATGGTGGCGTTTGTCCCCAGGATGGCGATGCGGTGGTTCAGGGTGACAGCCACCGCCGCCCCCGCGACGGGTTCGACGATGCCCATCACGGGCACGGGACAATGCCGCCGCAATTCCTCCATCGCGATGGAACTCACGGTTCCGCACGCCACCACAATCAGCTTGACCCCCTGCTTCAGAAGGAATTGCGCGTCCTGCAAGGCAAAACGGATGACGGTTTCCGCAGAACGAGTTCCATAAGGGACACGCGCGGTATCCCCAAAATAGACAAGATCTTCGTGCGGAAGCAGTCTCCGCAGGGCACGCATCGCGGTCAGCCCGCCTAGTCCGGAGTCAAATACGCCGATGGGCTTTGATGAGGTCACAGGTTAAAGGTGAGAGGTGAGAGGTGGAAATGGGAGGGACGCGCTCCTGCGCGCCCTGCGTGGTGCTCCGCACCATTGCCTCTACAGCACATTTTTGCCGTAGTCGAATTCGTTCTTCTCCTTGGTGTCCTCATTGATGGTATGCTGGCCGCGTTCAAGAGCGACCATTCCAGTGCGCACCATCTCCAGAATGCCGAACTCGGCCAGGAGATTCTGGATGGCCTCGGTCTTTCTTTCAGCTCCAATGACCGCTATGGTCAGAGTGGTCTGCGAGACATCGATAATGGAGGCACGGAAGATGTTCGCAATCTGGATAACCTGATTGCGTTGTTCGCTGCCGGCTGCGGAGACTTTGATGAGTACCAACTCGCGCCGGATTTCGTTGTCCTCTTCCAGCAGTTTCACCGAATAGACTGGAAGGAGCTTGCGCAACTGGTTGCACAGCAGCTGTGCGCGTTGGTCGTCGGTAAGCACTTCAATAGTGATTCGACTGGTGGAGGGATCGTCCGTGGTTCCCACGGCCAGGGACTCGATGTTGTAGCCTTTTCTGGAAAACAGACGCGTTACCTGGCTGAGCACGCCAGAAGCATTTTCCACAAGCACTGCCAAAGTATGAATCTTGACCTGTTCCATGTTCTTTTCTCCTAAATGTTAGTTCATCAAGAATTGGTCGATTGGGCTTCCGCTCTTGACCATTGGCCGCACCATCTCGTCGATGTTGATGACGCATTCGATGACGTATCCATGACCGCATTTGAGCGCCTTCTGAAGAACCTTTTCAAGTTCCTTGACCGTCTTGACACGGCTTCCCTCCAGCCCATATGCCTCGGCCAATTTCACGAAATCCGGACCCCGGTTGGTGAACGTAGTCTGGCTGAATCGCTTTCCCAAGGTAAGGCTCTGCAGTTGACGAACCATCCCCAACGTATTGTTCTTGAAGATGATAGTCACAATCGGCAACTTGTAATACGCAACCGTGGCCAATTCGTTGCAATTCATTCGGAAACTGCCATCACCAGTCATGTGAATCACGGTCTTGTCAGGATTGCCGACCTTTGCGCCGATGGCGGCGCCCAGCCCGAAACCCATCGTGCCGAAACCGCCGGAGGTCAGCAGTTGCCCCGGATAGTCGAACTTGAAATTCTGGACGCACCACATCTGGTGCTGCCCCACATCTGTGGCAACGATGGTATCCTCGGGAACCAGACGCGAGCAGGCGTCGCAGACCTGCTTGGGGGTCAGCACATCGCCATCCAGAGGATACTGCGAATCAGTTGGATAGGAGAAAACCTGAGCCTTCCATTCAGAGTTGTCGTGTTGCTTCACCCGTTTCATCATCCGCCTCAACACACTCTTGGCATCGCCGATGATATGGTGGGCAGTCGGCACATTCTTGTCAATCTCCGAACGGTCGATGTCAATTTGAACCACTTTTGCCTGTTTTGCGAAGGATTTGGTGTCTGTCGCCACGCGATCCGTAAAACGACAACCCACCGCTATGAGTAAGTCACAGGCCGCGCAGGCCATATTGGAGGCCCGCGAGCCGTGCATGCCAATCATGCCGGTTGCCAGCGGGTGCCTCCCCCGGATGCCGCCGCAGCCCATCACGGTGTAGGCGGTCGGCGCATCCAGTTTCTCCGCAAAGGCAGTGAACTCCTCCTGCGCACGGGAAAGCACCACGCCGCCTCCGCAAATAAGCATCGGGCGTTTGGACTCGGCGATCATCTCGCCCAGCTTGTCCAGGTCGGCGGAGTTCGGTTCGGGTTCCTTGAAGTCGTGGCTGGCGCGATGGATAAGCGCCGCCAGACTGCCGTGGGTGACATGCGCCGGCAGGGGAAGCGGCTCGTATTTCGCAGTCTCGGTGGTGGCATTTGTCAAAATATCCACCAGCACCGGTCCGGGACGACCGGAACGCGCAACCGCAAATGCCTCGCGAACCGTATCCGCCAGCCGGTCGGCACTCTTGACCAAGAAGTTGCTCTTGGTGATGGGCATGGAGATGCCAATCATGTCCACCTCCTGAAAGGAGTCCTTGCCAATCAGGGGTTCCGCCACATTGCAGGTGATGAAGACCACCGGCGAGGAGTCCAGGTAGGCCGTCGCGATGCCCGTGGTCAGGTTGGTTGCGCCAGGACCGCTCGTCGCAAAGCACACGCCGACCTTTCCCGTGCTGCGCGCATACCCGTCCGCCGCATGGCTGGCACCCTGTTCATGGCTAGTCAGGTAATGGTGGATTTTGCCCCGATAACGGTACAATTCGTCGTAAACGATAATGATGGCGCCGCCGGGATAGCCGAATATGGTGTCCACGCCCTGCTCCAGCAGGCATTCCATCAAGATTTTCGCTCCTGAAATCTGCATTGCAATGACCTCTGTCATTTGAGGCGACATTCGCCGCATTGATAAAGAAAAGCCCCTCGAAGTACTACTACGAAGGGCTCTTCCTCTTTAAATGTTCCAATTACTTATCCCCCTATTTCTGGCGGGGGTTTGACGTCAAGCCTTCGTTTCCCAAATGAAGATTGTCGCACTGCCAACTCTGACCAGAATCAGACGTTGACAGTGCAACTAACGATGACGAATTGGAAACCAATGGCTTGCATTATAGAAAATCAAAAACAGCGCGCAGTGCAAAAAAAGCTTTGTTCCTCCAGTGGACAGGACGCCTATGCCTCGGCTATTTGTCTTCCGGAATCACCCAGTTAGCCGGCAGATACCAAGCAAGCTTGGCAACGGGGGTCTTCTTGACCAACTGACGCTTGAGCTGCTCCAGGAAAAGTTTGTGGCAACCCATCTGTTGCATGTTGAGCCACAGCAGCCAATCGGGCATGTGCGACTCAATGACTTTGAACTGCTCCATCAGGTGTGCAAGTGCGCCATCCACCAACGGAATGACGGCGGCGGCGCCTTTACGGCTCGCCAGCGCAGCCTGAATCTTCAGCAGAGCCTGGAAGTAGTCCGCGTAGATCATCAACCGCTGGGCGCTGGCATAGAGGCTATGGAGACACTCGCCCATCGGACTGGTGATGCGCTCACCGTCAGTTCCACTGTGGGAAAATTGTTCACTGTCAAGCTTTTTGGCAAAGAATGCCGCCGCCTCGGAGGCCTCGGCGCTGACCGCCGACAACTCTTTCGCGGCATTGGCGTGCTTGCCCAGTGCCGCCAGCGCATCAGCCGGATAGGCAGGCAACATCGCATCCGCCTTGGAAGTAGCCTGGATGGTGAAATAGGGGAAAGGCAGACAGAGCCGAAGCGCCGGTTGCGAAGCCGCATGGCTCAGCTGGTCCAGCGCATTCACATAGCGCTTGCCCATCCCGCCGAAAATGAGCTCCGCCCAGCGAAGGCGCAGGTCGGCCAGCGTGTCTTCAGCGACTTCCGCGCCTTCCCAGGTACGCACCCCAAGCAACGCCAGATGATCCAGATATGCGGGGTCGAACTGGAAATTCGCCATGGCGCCCTGGTATTTGTTCTTTAGCAAGGTCAGCAAGCCGGCATCCAGCTGCGCAAGGCATTCGCAGTAGTTGGAGTAGTTCCCCTGCCCGCCCAGCGGACTGAGCCATGTATCGGGGAAGCCCTTGGGGTTGCAGACGGTGGCGTATTTCTTGCCGGTCTCGTTGCCACAGTCCTGGAAGTCCACAACGAGATGTCCCTTCACCGACGATTTCTTCAAAAGCGCACTCACCGCCTGACGGAAACCCTTCAGCTTGTCCAGCAGATTCGAGAAGATGACTACCTTCTCCACGCCACGCGCAACCAACTCCTTCACAAGGTACTCCAGGAAGTTCGCCAGGCGTTTGTCTTCGCTGAGAGCCTTGCATTTGGCGCATTTGCACCATGGTGACTCGCAACCGCCGTCCTCTTCGTGAGCATGGATGTCGTTAAGTTCCGCCAGGCCGAGGTGGAAATACTTCACTCCCTTGGGGTAGTATTTCCGCAGGAAGCTGCCCAGGAAGTCCATCAGGGTCTCCCGCGCCTCCGCGGAAGTCAGACACAGCGAGGCATGCGTGGGCTTCCCCTTGGCATTCTTGGCCGAGAGCGCCGGCAAGATGGTCGGAAGAAGGCTGCTGCTGGAGAGAAGATTAAAATATGGATAAATGGCAACGCCGCGTTCCCGGCCGTAATTGAGGACATCGCCAAAGAAATCCTCCTCGAACATCGTCGGCAATTCGGTGCGGTCATACCAGCGGTCATATTTCAGATTATAGAAGCGAAAGCGCGAAAGCGACCTGGGATCGGTATCATTGGGTTCTGCCGAAACTGGCGTCATCAGGAACTCGGAGGGCATTTGCGGCTCGGAGATTCGGCAGGATGGCACGCAGTTGTAGATGCCAAGGCACAACGCATTCAACTTGAACGATGAAATCGCATTGATGACCTGGTACCAGTCATTGCGGCTCATTCGCTCATTGCCCCAGTTGCACTCGCTGACAATGCCCCGCAACGGCATGCTCGGCCAGTCCCGAATCAGCAGATTCGGCACGGCATAGCCATTGAACATGATGTGGAAGAGCGTGGAGAGCGTCTGGGCAGCCCAGACAATCCCCTCCTGGTAAGGAGTGCGGATGAAAATCTTGCTGCCCTGGATAGTCAGCTCGTAGTATTCCTGGCGAAGCTCTTCCGGGACCTTCTCCAGATACGGGAAAGCCGCCTCGCTCTCTACGCGCGCGTCAATGATATAGTCTTTTTTATTAGCGACCACATGCACATCGGCATCCGACAAAATCAACCGCAGAGCCTTGCGCTCCACGGGATCCACATTGAACGTCGTCAAGCGAACATCCCGAGCCAGCTCGCTGATGCCCTCACCAAGCTCAACTTGCTTGGGCTGAGGGTAGAACTCGGCTATCTCATACTTATGGCTTATGCTCATCGTTACGATGGTGCAAAATGGTTTAAAGTGCGACCAACAAACACCCTATAAACTCTGCGCCAAGCCCATGGGTGCAGTGGTAATTTCTTCAATCAGAATGGTTAATATAATTCCTTCCAGGAATTTTGCAAGCTCCAAACGCCAAAATGCCCCGTGAAACACCATCCAAACCGTTTTTTCTTCTCAACGCCCCGGGAGGGATATGCGCCCACCACACCCCATCGTGGGAAAAGGGGGCGCAAGGGCGCGATCCTCCCGTCATTTTGCCAAGCGTTGAATCTCCTCGGCAGTCAACGCCCGGTCGTAAAGGCGGTACTCGTCGTAGGTGCCGGGTGCGAACATCGCCATGTTGCTGGGGTGGGTGCCCAAGGTAGCGGGGAAGCCGTCCAGTTTCGGAGCGACGAAGGGCTGGGTGTTCGTAATGACCGGCTGACCATTCACATAGAGGATGCGTTCGCCGGGCTTCCAGGTCAGAGCCAGATGCACCCCCTCCCCTTTGACGAGCGGCGAGGGCACCTCGCCCATGAAGACCTGCGGGCACTTGCCGCCGACGCGCGCCTTGAGTTTGCCGTCGTTGAGGTAGATGCCAATTTCGTCATAGCCGCTTGGGGTGGCGTTCTGGTCAGTCTCCATCAGGTATGCCAAGGCGACATTTTTGCGTTCTGCCACGAAGGCATTGTCAAAAGCGGGGCAGACCCAGAAGGCCAGAGTTCCCGTTTCGGGTTGCGGTCCAAGCAGTTCTGCACCGCCTGGCAGCATCACCCTGCCCCACTGGGACTTCGTGCGGAAGGCATTGCCGGGATGGCCGACGCCGGAAAGGCGCATGCCCTCGGCGGGCATTCCGTCAAAGCGGTTTCCAGAGCGATCGGCCACGAGCGCATAGTCGCCCTCGAAATCGTAATAGACACGAAGACCGTCCTCGGGAAGGTCTGCAGGACGTCCCGTCTCCAACGCCTCCAGTTTGGCGCGATTCTCCTCGAAGACCGTGCGGCGGCGAACGAGTTCGCCCGCATCGAACTCCGCCAGCGTCTTGGCGGCCTCCTCGCCGACGAGCCCCTTCCGCCAACGCGGACGGCCGACGATTTCCGGCTGATGTCCCAACAATGCGATGGCTTCCTCCAGTGCATCGGACATCGCGCGGCGGGCCGCCAGCATCGGCTTGGGGTCCAGATTGTAGTGTTCAAAGTCCTCCAGCACATCGGGATTGATGGACAATAGCGCGTCAATGCGCTTGGTCAGTTCCGGGGCCTGGTCGCCCAGTTCGCGTTTCGCGGCCTCAAGGAGACAGAAGACCTCGTAGTCCTCCATGCCGTCGCGGAAGCACTCCCACCGCAGGGAGTCCACAGGCATGCCGTCGTCGCCCTCGCCGGGATACATCAGCGAGCCGTCGCCATTGGACTTCGGGAAAGTCCCGCCGGAGAACCACGGGTTGTTCCAGCCCCACCAGGTGACCGCCCAATAGAGCATGCCGTCCAGGTCGTGCTTCCAGGACATCCAGGGCCAGACGCGGCAGTCGATGGCGGGATAGTCGATCCAGACATTGGGATAGGGATGTCGGGTTCCGAAGGCAGTGTACCACCAGACCATGCGCCCGCGTTCCTGCTCTGCCTTCGCGCCCTCCGCGTCAAAAGAGTAGATTTCGGGGCACCAGATGTCCACGAACTTGAGCGCCTCGGGGAAGGAGCGCGCCGTCATCATGTTGCGGATGTCGTGGTCGCCGATGCGCTTGGCGGCGGCGAGCGCCTCGTTGATGTAGGGGTAGTCCTTCGCCTCCGGCTCGTCCGACAGGTAAGTATAGAAGTACTGAAGCCAGCCCTTTTCGGCGAGGTGTTCGTGATAGAGACGCAGCCACAGCGGGCGTGGGGAGTGCGAGGGCAATTCGTGGGAGGTGATGCCACGCGTGAGCGCCTGCTCGAAACTCTCGTCGAAGTGCGTCCAATCCACCTCGGCGGGGCGGTCGTAGATGTCCATGGCGAGGAACTCCCACTCCGGCCAGGCATACATCCATTCCTCGTTGAAACAGGCGAAGGCCTCCTCGGCGTCAATCAGCGTACGTGGTGCCTTCCCCGCCTGCCGGAGCACCGCCGTGAGCGTGGCATCCCCCGCGCCGCTGACCCTAGCCTCCAATCCCCAGAGGCCATCGAACTTCTCATCCGCCGCGAAGACGCCTGTGTAACGCTGATTCTCGCCCGCCGGTATTTGCTGTTCCAGAAGTGTTTGGTGATTATTGTTGACATCGTAGGCCACCACATACAGACGGCCCGGACGGTCGCTGGTCACCGTCACTTCCAGTTCGTCCCCCGCCTTCACCTCCAGCGAGGGTTTCCGCAGCAATTCCGCGCGTCGGGCGCTCTGGTAGGGACTCACGCGGTGTTCGTGCATGTTCTCCCGATAGGAGTCCTCATTCTGTTTGACCGCAAACTGATGCAACCCGAAGGCGGTCACGATGCTGGAATCCTTCGGGATGGTGAAGTTGCGCACCAGCACCTCCATGGGGACGGCGGTCGGAAGCGCATTCTTCGCCTCCAGAATAAGTGTTCCGGCATAGCGTCCGGGTTTGGCGTCCACTGGCACGCGCACATCCACCCAAAGGGTCTCGCGGCCATTCGCGACCACATCAAAGGGCGTGGCGTCCATCAACGGATCCGGCCAGGGGCCGGTGTAGATGACCTTGTGGTCGGTGGGAATCATCTCGACATAGCCCTCGCGGCGAATGCGGAAGTTGTTGGCGGATAGAACAGTTCCGTCTTCCTGCACGAAGTCGCCCGCAAGACGCGCCTTGGCCAACAGCAATGGGGCATCGCCGGCGAAGAGCGTGATCTGCACGGCATCCATCTCGTTGCGTGCGGCATCCAATTGGACTTTGGCACCGATCTCGCCTTCGTATGGGTGGATGGGAAGAAGCTTGACCAGCGAGGACTCAACGCCGTAGAGAATCTCACGCGCCTGGTGGCCCTGGGCCTGGAAAAGTTGTTCGTCCGCATAGTGGATGATGCGGTTCGCAAGAAGTTCAGCCTGGTGCTCCAGCGGGGGGAAGAGCGCGGCGGGAACAGCGGAAGCGGAGATGAGCACCTTCGCCTCGTCTCGAAGCGCCTTCGCGTCGTCGGTCTGGATATCTCCGATGCGCGCCAACGCGGGGGCGAGAATCTCCTCGCCACGGTAGTTGCGGGTGACGTGATAGCACTGCATCACCACGCGGTCGTCGGCGGAATACTCCTCGCAGAGCACGCGATAGCCGGGATGCCCCTTGCGCACTTCGGCGGTACGTAGCGTAGGCTCCTGGCCATGCCAAGCCAACTGCGGAGCAGGCGCATTCGCCTCAGCAACGCCCAGCACGCCAGTCGGATACGGTTCGATGTCGCTGAAGCGGATGGTGCCAAAGCACTCCACATCGTGGAAGGTCTCCTTGATGGTCGAGGACCAGCTGGAGTTCTCCTTGACCGAATAGCGGCTGCGGCATACGTTCATCCGCCATTCGTCACCCTCCTGCGGAGTCGCTCCCAAGGTGCCGAAGGGGATGATGATTTCCGCCGTCCAGTCATAGACCTTGCTGGTGGTGCGGACCTCCCACTCGCCATTCCACGTCACGTCGCGATCCTGCTCGTCATATTTGACACCGCGCGAACTGGCGATGAAATGCAGGTAGTTCTCGGCGCCTTTGGGCAGCAGAAAGACCTCCACGCAGTCGTCCTCCCAGACCATGCCATCCTGCACATCGATATTTGTTTTGATCTTTCCCATGTAGGGTTCCTGGCACTCGAAGCGGAAGTGCATCGCCTCGGCATCCTTCCACACGAAGACCGCAGTATTGGCGTCCGGACGGCTCATGCCATCCAGCGCGATGAAGTCTCCCAGATAGGAGGCGGATGATCCGTCTGCACTTGTGGGAACGATGGTCATCGGTGTCCAGGCCGCAAAAAGCGATGAGACTGTCAGCAGGGAAACCAGGGCAAAGCAATGGAACGTGTTTTGCATATCAGTTCAGGGTAAAAGGACGAGCAGGACTAGAAAGGCTAGAAGGGTTAGATTCTTTTGGCAATCTCCTCCAGGATGCGGTATGCGGCAGCCTGCTTGGAGAGCATTGGCAAGGCCAGCACAGTGCCGTCGGGAGCGTAGATGGTGATTTGGTTGGTGTCTCCGGCGAAACCGCTTCCTGGCTTGCGGATGTCGTTGGCGCAGAGCAGGTCGCAGTGTTTTCTACGGAGTTTGTTCAGGGCGTTGATCTCCACATCGTCGGTCTCTGCGGCAAAGCCGACCAGGAACGGATGATTCGGCATTGCGCCCAGTTCCGCGAGGATGTCTGGCGTGCGCTCCAGATGAAGCACCATCCCCTCCCCTTCAATCTTCTTGATTTTCTGGGGGACATAGTAGTCCGGGCGGAAGTCCGCCACCGCCGCGCAAAGCACTGCCACCTGCGCCTCCTGCCAGTGTTGCCGCACCGCATCATGCATCTGCTGCGCCGAGCGCACGGGAAACCTCTCCAGATTAGGCAAATCCGGCACCTCGGTCGTCATGGGTCCGTGGATCAGCAGTACCCGTGCGCCACGCATTGCGGCGGCCCATGCGATCGCCACGCCCATCTTGCCACTGGAGCGATTGGTGATAAAGCGCACAGGATCGATGTCCTCGGCCGTCGGCCCCGCCGTAACCAGCACTGTCTTCCCAGCAAAATCTTGTGGTGAAGCGAGTTGTTCCAGTCTCTGCAGAATTTCCATCGCATCGAATTCCGGCAATGCGGCACTGCCAGGCGGCAGTCCGGGCGGCAGTTCATCCCCCAATATCAACACGGGGACGCCAGAGTGCGCCAACAGCGACGCCAATTCTTTCCGCCAGCTTTGACAAAGCACCGCCAAGGGCTTCTGCTCCAAATATTTTGGCAGTTCCCGCTCGGACACAACGGAATGCCCCGTCAACGCCTCCCAGCCCGCCGGAGTGACCAGACGCAGAAGTTCCTCGTCGGGACACACCCACACTTGGATGCTCCACAAGTCTCTGTCCCTGCACAAATCGCCCAGCACCCCCAAAGTCTTCTGCAGTGGCCTGGTGTGATTCAAAAGAAAAAGAACCGGTGTCGTCATTGTTGCCAAAGTTGATTTTTGTCGTTTCGTTGTACTATAATGTTAAAAACACATACAAAACCCAATCGATAGATTATATTCTTTTTGAAACCATTTTAACTTTCCCATGAACGACAGACTTGACGAAATCTGGTACGCGGCCAAAACCACACAGATTGTGTATATGCCGCCCAAGCTGCTCGAGACCTTCGGCGAGACCCTGGTCCATTATCTGGTCGTTGCCGAAGATCCGGACAGCCCCGCACAAATCCATCTCCACGACGGGGTGGTCACCGCCGAGCGTCCGCGAATCATCACCCCGCAATACTACCGCCAGAGGGTGGTTGAAAATTTCGGAGAAGACGCACAGCGGTATTTTGACGAGGTGCTCGCCAAGGACACCGCCGCGCGATTTCTCCAGTATGGCCTGAAATTCAGCAAGCAGGAGTACCACACCCATCAGGTCACTGGAGACCTCCGCGAAATCGCCGAACAGGCCGCCAAGGACGCGCAGGACAATCTCCACGAACTGCGCGGAGTGGTCATCGGAACCAACGACACTTGGGAGGTCTCGCTCCTTTACTTCATCACTCAACTGGTCCAGCGGTCGCTTCCCTATCATGCGCGAGACATTGCGCAACGAGGATTGCTGGACCTCCAAGACGGGGTGCCCGCCGCAGTCCGCATGGAAATCGAGGATGACCTCCAGAACTGCACCACACTGGAAAGCGCCCGGAACCTCGGCGCAAAATTGCGTGACTACGGACTCTTCGAGCAATTCGAGGACCGCTTTTACGAGGTGTATCGGAGAGTAAAATCCTGATAAACAATATAACCACTTTAACACAAAAAGGATGGATAAAATTTTCTTCCAGATGGAGCCGGATTGCGACGATTTGCTGCCCCGCAAGGCCCACGCAAGCGACGCGGCCTACGACTTGCGCGCCGCCCGCGACCTCACGCTGGCACCCGGCGCATATGCGGCGGTGCCCACCGGCGTACACATCGAATTACCGGCGGATTATGTGGCGGACGTGCGGCCACGCAGCGGTCTTGCACTCAAGCATGGCGTGACGGTTCTCAACGCGCCAGGCACCATCGACTCCGGCTACCGCGGCGAAATCCAGGCCATTCTCATCAATCATGGTTCCGAGCCTTTCGAGATTCAGCGCGGAGACCGCATCGCCCAGATGCTTTTCCTGCGTCTGCCGGAATGTGAATTCATCCCCGCGCCGACTCTTTCGGCAAGCGACCGCGGCGAAGCCGGCTTCGGCTCCACTGGCAGGCAATAATCGCGCCTCATGCATCGCGTGACTGCCAAACCAGCCGTCGCCTCACAGCCCAAGCCGGAAGAGGATACTGTGGCTCCCGCCAAGCCTGGCGCAGGTTCCAAGTCCGCATCAGGCAAGCCACGCCATCGGAAACGAACACCGCGTTCCCGAAACACTTCGGGCGGTCTTTGGCGTGGTTGGTTCTTCCTGATAAGCGTGCTGATTGCCGTGCTTCTGGGGTTCGGCGCTTTGGAATGGCGCTTTGTCACCCTGAAAGAGCGTCAGCGGGAAGAGAAGCTTCTGCTGGCCATCCAGGTCGCTGCCGCCTGCCACGGGCTGGACCCCACGCTTGTCCGTGCAGTGGTCTGGAAGGAAAGCCGTTTCAACCCGGAGAGCATCGGCACCAAAGGCGAAATCGGCCTGATGCAGATTACTCCCGGTGCAGTGCAGGACTGGGCGCGGCTCAACCGACAGCCCGTTCCCACCCAGGCTGAACTTTTTGCCTCAGACAAGAATCTCATGATCGGCTGTTGGTATCTGGCCCACTGCCGAAAGCATTGGGACGGCTATGCCTCCCAGGAAATCCTCCAACTGGCCGAATACAACGCCGGTCGCACCAAAGTCCTCAAGGATTGGGCACCCGCAACTCCTGAAGAAACCATCTCCATCGAGAACATCACCTATCCCAGTACCCGAAGCTATATTCAGCAGATTCTGAAGCGGAGGCGCCTCTACCAAAAAGAGGGGTCCACCGTCAACAACTAAGCCAATGAAACCCACTACTCCAACCAAACATACCGCGGGGCATGCCACCACCGGCCAGGACACCCTCAAGGCGCTGCTGATGGATCCCAATCCCTGCATCTCCTCCCTGGCGATGGAGCAGATGCTGCAGAACCGCGACCAATGCAAGAAGTTCATCGCCGCCACCCAGGACAGCGATGAACTCGTATTGCGTAAAAGCGCCCACCAACTGGCCGCCTGCCTCCGCCTCCAGCTGCTCCAGGACCAGTTCGCCTTTCGCTTCGAACAGGGCAAACTGGATCCATGGGATGCTCTGATGATCATCGATCAACTTTATGACCAGCGATCATCCGCCTCATACCTTCAGGAACTTTTACTGGAATTCTGCGACGGCTTTCAGTTTTACGGCGACCTCACCCTGAAAAAAATCGCCAAATACATGAACGAGAGGAAATTCACTGTTCCGCCTCACCCCATCCTCAACATTTTCTATTATCTCGTTGGCGACGTGTTGGAAAACTGCCAAGGCATTGCCCTGGTACTCTGCCTGCTGGCCCGACAGCTTGCACAGCTTGCAAGCAAACACTCTTATCCACTGAAAGTTTGCCTGAGCTGCGGAAAATTCTGCCTGGTGGACCGCCAGCGAACCCTCCTCGACCCGACCGACGGATGGACTATCACGAATGACGTCCCCCCCGATGCGATTCATCTCTGCACCAGCCAGGAAATCATCCGCGTCTATCTGGCACAGCTAATCGCCTCCTCCGTAATGGTCTGGGAAGTCTACGACGTCCACCTTTTCATACAATTGTTGCTGCGAATCGAAGGGTTTAGCCGTGACCTGCTGCCCTACCCCTACGGCAATTTCCAAGCCCCTGCCCCGGATCCGGAACCATAACCCATGGAGTCATTGTGAATCAGCTGATTAACAACTTTTTACAAGCTCTCGCACAGACCACCCGCTTCAATTTCCTCCCCGAGGATACGGAGGGCGCCACGCCGGCTTCCAGCCGCTGGATGCATGTCCTCATCCGCGCCATGATGGGAGTGGTGTATTTTCTCATCGCGGCTCTGCTCTCACATATATTTCGCCAGCCGGCGGCCGCCGTCGTGTTGAGCACTGTCACCATTCTGGCACTCCACCATTGGCTCACCGCCGGCCGCGAAAGCCACCTGCCTAAGCTCTTCCAGCAGGCATGGCTGCCCTCCACCATAAAAACAGATACCCTCGATGCCTTGTCGCTGTTCTTCCAATGTCTCCCGGCTCTCCTATTGCTTGCGCTCCTCTGCCTCCATTCGGCCATCTGGCTGCCCTCCATCCTGGCACTTGGAGCGGCCGGCGGGCGAGAACTTGCCAGAAAGACCACTGCCGACTTGAAACTCGACTGGGGCTGCTGGCTGGTCGCATTGGCAACCATTTTTCTCACCATTATATGCCCTTGCCTCGGAAGCGCAACGCTATGCAGTCTAGCCACTCATAGCACTTTGCAGATCTTAACGATAACTTTCCTGTCGATTTTCTGTGGACGACTTCTGCCCCGCCGCCCGGCTGGCTTCCTCGCCAACTCCTTCTTCATCTCCATGGTGGTCACCTTGATGGTCCTGCTAATCGAGTGCCTCTAACTCCATGTCTCGACACATTCCCTCCCCCAGCCTTTCCCGCGATGACGAAGCACCCCTGGTGGTTCGAATCATCACCTTGGGATGTGCCAAAAACCTCGTGGACGCCGAGGTGATGTGCGGCTCGCTTGCCGCCAACGGCATCTGCCTGACCACGGACCCCGAAGCAGCCGACCTGACCATCATCAACACCTGTGGCTTTATTCAAAGTGCGCGGGACGAGGCGGAGGCCGCCATCGAGGAGGCGATTCGCTGGAAAATGAACGGCCGCCGCAAAGGTCTGTTACGACGCATTGTGGTCGGCGGATGCCTGGCACAGCGTTCTGCGCCAGAATATGCTGAAAGATACCCAAAAGTTGATTGCTTCATTGGCATTGACGCCGCGCCGCGCATCCACGAGGTGTTATTCGCTCTGGCGGCTCAGCCCCCAACCGCCAAGCCTCAAGTGCTTGTCGGTTCCAACATGCCTCAATGGCTTTATGACGACAAGACTCCGCGCATCCAGGTGACTCCCGCCTCCTACGCATACGTCAAGATCGCCGAGGGCTGCAACCACCGTTGCTCCTTCTGCGCCATCCCCGGCATTCGCGGAAATTTACGCAGTCGAGCACCAGAATCCGTCCTGGAGGAGTGCCGTCAGTTGCTGGCCAGTGGCGTGAACGAACTTGACCTGATTGCACAGGACACTACCGCCTACGGCTATGACCAGAAACCCCGCAACACCCTCGCAGAGCTATTGCACGGCATTGAGAAACTGCCTGGCGACTTCTGGGTGCGTGTCCTCTACACCCACCCGCTTCATCTCACGCCGGAGTTTCTGGAATTGCTTGGCAATGGGCGCCATCTGGTCCCCTATCTCGATGTGCCGCTGCAGCATATCGCCGACCCCATCTTGAAGTCCATGCGTCGCGGCATGACCACTGCCCAGACCCGCGAACTGATGCTGTCCATCCGCGAGAAATGGCCGCAGATGGTTATCCGGACGACTTTCATGACCGGCTACCCAGGGGAGACAGAGGAGGACTTCCAGGAACTGCTCGCCTTTGTCAAAGCGATGAATTTTGATCGACTGGGAGCCTTCGCCTTCTCCCCTGAACCAGGCACTCCCGCCTTCGACCTCCAGGAAGGCAAAGTCCCCCAGGAAGTGGCCGAAGAACGCCGCAGACAACTGTTGGAACTCCAAAAAAGCATCTCCCGCAAACGCAATCAGACCTGGGTGGGAAAGTCGATGCGCGTGCTGGTAGAGGAGCGACTGCAGAAAGGCGTCTGGCTTGCCCGCAGTGTCGCCGACGCCCCAGAGGTGGATCCTGCGGTAACAGTCCATGCCGGCAGTGATCGCCTGCTGCAAACCAATCGCTTCGCCCAGGTTCGGATCACCCATGCCGGCGAATATGACTTGACCGCACAGCTTTTGACTTGACATTTTCTATATTGATATGAAGATAAAAGAACAAACCACGCCACTCGATCCCCTGATTCCCCAGTCTTCGAAGAAATCCGTAGTCCTTCCGCTGGTCGGACTACTGCTCGCTTGCGCCCTGATCGTGCTGACGATTTTCCTCTGCCGATATGGCGTGCGGCATCTATACCGCGAAAACCCCGCTTTCCTGCTTAGCCGCATCGAAGTACTTTCTTCCAATGAGCAGATGCGTGTCAAAACCGAGGAATGCCTTCACCAACTGCAAATTCAAGAGGGACTGACCAACTTGACCGGCATTGATTTGCGATCCGTGCGCAATGAGCTTTGCAAGAATCCGCGAGTGGCCAATGTCGAGCTCCAGCGAATCTTTCCGGGCACCCTACGGGTTTCCGTCAAGCCACGCGTTCCAGTGGCCATTCTGCGCTTTCCGCCGGAATCCGGACGTGGGGAATTGAAGGTAGACCAGGAAGGTTTTGTCCTCCCGCCGGACCTTCCTGGTGTCACCGCAGTGCTACCTCGCATCACAGGGCTGACCAAGCCGGAGAACTTTGTCGAGGGTCAAAAGACCGAAGATGTCGGCGTGCTGGCGTTTCTGGAATTTCTCAAAAAAAGCGCGTTGCGACCAGATGGCGCAGTTTATGAAGTTTTCATCGCCCGGCTGGACACCGAGAACGAGAAGATGACACTTTATTTGGAGGCCAATGGACCATTCAAGCAGAGCGCAAGAATTGTGATGCCCACCAGCGATATCGCCACGCATTTGGATCGAATTGGCGTCATCGTCGAGCTCAAGCGAAATCGCAACCAGACTATCAGTTATGTGAACGCGACCTATAACAACATCCCCGTGCGCCCCTAACCCTACATGCCCGCAACCCAGCCAATTCTGCTGCATTGCTGCTGTGGTCCCTGCGCCACCGCCTGCGTCGAACGCCTGCTCGCCGAAGGGCGCACCTGCCGGCTCTGCTTCTCCAACTCAAATCTGGACACCGAGGCGGAGTTCAATCTCCGTCTGGAGAACCTTCGCAAGGTCGCCGGTCATTTCGGGCTGGACGAAGTGCTGGTGGATCCATATAACCACCAGGCGTGGCTGAAGTGGGTCGCACAGACGCCTAACTATGAACAATGCTCCGAGGGTGGCGAACGCTGCTCCAGGTGCTTCGAGTGGTCGCTCGGACGCGCCGCGCAAATTGCCACCGAACACGGCATGACCTTCACCACCAGCCTAAGCGTCAGTCCGCACAAGAACTCCGCCAAACTACTGGAAATCGGCGGAAGAAGCCCCTTCTTCGAACCATATAACTTCAAGAAGAAGGACGGCTATCTTCGCTCCCTTCAACTGTCGCGGCAACTCGGACTCTATCGCCAGAACTATTGCGGCTGCGAATTCTCCCACGCCACCGGCGCTGAATGATTTCTTGCGGGAATTCACTGCTGTCCGGTAAAAAAACTTGCGCTACACGCGACAGGGACAAGGGCAATGTTGCCAAGATGGCGCCGGCAGCGCCAGCGTTTTTTGCCCACACGCGCATGCGCGACCAGATAGGGAGGTATGCCCCCCCCTACAACAGTAATGTAATGCGATTTTCGCCCAGTTGCAAGTCAGATGGCGGGAAAGGAAACGGAATCTTAGTTTTCCGATGATTTTTGGCTTGAGACTGTAGTTTTACCGATCAGCAGCAGAATAAGGGATGGGGATTATATCGTTTACTTGCCCTTTCATTCTGTAACTGGCCGCACTGGTCATGGGACAACCGGGACACTTTCTGGTTCACCATGCCTTTCCATTTGTCCCAGAGGTCCCAATCGTCCCAGAGGTCTCATATGCTCCTTCTGGCAAGTCAAAGATATAATTCCCTAAAGAATCGTTCTGTTCCCAAGAGGGGACCTTAATAAGCCGCGAAGCGGCAAGCTCATGCAAATGCGCGACCATGCATAACCGCCTGCAAGCATCCGTAGGGCACGCAGCTGGCAGGGAGGCCAACAACAAACCCTGCGCCTGAAAAGGGGCGCGACAACCCTTGGGCAAAGTCAAAACGAAAACTCTGCCGTTAGGCACCTTCTTGGAGAACAAAGCAATAAGAATAAAGAAGTAAATCTATATTTTGCCACCATGGGATGATTGGGACTTATGGAAAACTGAGACAAATGGGAAAGACTCCCAATTCTCCCAAATTATGCATATAATCCTTATTTAAATAGGGGATTCCACGAAAATTCACGCGGTGCCGATGGTGGCTTACGAAAAAGAGTATATATTAAACCGGCAACAGCCCCGTGGGTCAATCGCCCCCAACCTCTCACCACAAATCGACTGATAGGGAACTATTCCGATGGTCAACCACGACATTGCCAGTTTTATGGACTCCTTCAAATACGAGGCACTCACCTTCAATGATGTCTCGTTGGAGTTGAACTATGCGGACTTTATGCCGGCCGAGGCATCCACAGCCACCAAGTTCTCGCGCAACATCGCCTTGAATGCGCCGTTCATCTCGGCGGCAATGGACACCGTGACGGAAAGCAAGATGGCGATCGCCATGGCCATGCTCGGTGGCATTGGCGTCATCCACAAGAACCTCACCCCGCAGGCGCAGGCGGAACAGGCCGCGCAGGTCAAACACTACCTGAACGGCATCATCGAGAAGCCGGTGACCTTCCGCCAAAATATGCTGGTCACCGAAATCATCGCTGAAAAACAACGCAAGAACTATAAATTCAACGGCTTCCCAATTCTGGACGACAACGGGAAACTGGTCGGGCTCTTCACCAATCGCGACCTGCGCTACCTCACCAAATATGACCAGCCCGTCGCCAATGTGATGACTCCGCAGGAAAAACTGATCACCGCGCCTGCCGGCACGGACATGGCGACGGCTTTCCAGATCATGCTTCAAAACCGCATCGGAAAACTTCCGCTGGTGGACGAAGACGGAAGGCTCTGCGGATTGTACTCTTTCGTGGACGTGAGAACCCTCCACGACAACATCGAGCCCAACTTCAACCGAGACGAGAACCACCGCCTCCGCGTCGCCGCCGCCGTCGGTCCCCACGACTTTGAACGCATCGAGGCACTGGTCGCCGTGGGTACGGATGCGCTCATCGTCGATTCCGCCCACGGGCATTCCAAGAACGTCATGGAGACGGTGCGGGAAATCAAAAAGCGCTTCCCGCAGGTCGATGTTGTCGCCGGCAACGTCTGCACCGTTGAGGGTGCCAAGGCAATGCTGGAGTGCGGCGCGGACGCGGTGAAGGTCGGCGTCGGTCCCGGTTCCATCTGCACCACCCGCGTCGTGGCCGGCGTCGGCGTGCCCCAACTCTCCGCCGTCTATAATGCCTGGAAAGGAGTCGGCGACGAAATTCCGATCATCGCGGACGGCGGCATCGCACACTCCGGCGATGTCGCAAAGGCACTGGCGGTCGGCGCCTCCTCCGTGATGATGGGATCCGCGCTCGCCGGCACCGAGGAATGCCCCGGCGAACGCATCCTCCACCAAGGACGGACCTACGTCATCTATCGCGGAATGGGTTCGGTGGACGCCATGAAGCACGGTCGCGGCAGCCGCGAACGCTACGGCGTCTCTGCCGATGTCTCCGAGAGCAAACTGGTTCCGCAGGGCATCGAGAGCATGATTCCCTATCGGGGTTCAGTCTCGGATGTCCTCAACCAATACCTCGGGGGACTGCGCTTCTCGTTAGGCTACCTGGGCGCACGCGACATCCCCGCTCTCCAGCAGAACGCACGCTTCGTCCGCATCTCCGCAGCCGGACTCCATGAGGCGCATCCGCATGATGTAATCCTGCACAAGGACGCCCCAAACTATAGCGCCGGCTGACGACTTCTCTAACCAGGCAACTATGTTTGTAGTTGCCCTTTTTGTTTCCAGTTGTCACGATTTTCCCATCGGGACAATGGATGATTTTTCCGTGTATTTCGCAAAAATAAGACAAAAAAACGCTTTTTTTTGCATTTCTGACCAAAAAAAATCCCCTTTCAACTTGAATTGTTCAAAAAAATAAGTATGGTAATAGGTTAAACATTTCATTGTTGCATTTTCGACTTTCGCAAAATCTTGCCAAAACGCCGCATTGGGGCGACTTCAAGACGGCGGTTTCAAAAGTCGAAGCATCACCTCACCAGGTTTCCCATTATGGCAAAGAACGAAAGATTCCTCACCGTAGATATCGGCGCCACCAGTATCAAGCTGGGCGAATTCGAAATTGACGCTGTGGGACAGTTGTGCATGACGGTCTTCGCCTACCGAGAGTACGAAGAGGAACTCTCGGAGGAGACGCGAATGGGCGTCGTCGAAGGCGTGTTGCGGCAGATGCTCATGGAAAGTGGCGTGAAAGCACGCCGAACGCTCGTGTCACTCTCCGGACAATCCGCATTGCTGCGATTCGGGCGGATTGCCAACATGAAGAATGACAAGAAGCAAATTCGGCAGCTGGCGGAATTTGAGGCCAAGCGGAATTTGCCTTTCGCCCTGGAAGATATCTGCCTGGACTATCAGCTTATCGCATCAAACGCGCAATCCGAGGATGACACCACCCTGGATGTCATGTCGGTGGTGCTCAAGCGCGACTTGGTTGAGCAATTCACGCAAGCCATTCGAAATGTCGGTCTGCGCCCCCTGTTGATTGACCTGGCTCCCGTGGCATGCTACAACAGCGCACGTGCCAACGGCATCGGCGAGAATGGCAGCTCTCTGGTGGTCTCCATCGGCGGTCGCTCCACCAATCTGCTGTTCATTGACGGCGATCGTTTCTATGCTCGCTCCATCCCGATTGCGGGTTACTCCATCACCCAGCAGATCGCCAAGGAATTCGGCATCGGTTTGCCGGAGGCGGAAGAGCTCAAGCGCCACCATGGTTTCGTGGATCTGGGCAAGGATACCAACGTGTCAGGCACTTCCGAGGCGGCCGCGCACATCGCCAAGATCATCCGCAACGTGATGAGCCGTCTGCATGGTGAAATCTCCCGCTCCATCAACATCTATCGATCCACCCAGGGCGGTTCCACGCCGACTGCCATCTATTTGACCGGCGGCTCCTCCATCCTCACTTATTGCGATGTCTTTTTCAGCCAGAAATTTGACCTCAAGGCGGAATACTTCAACCCCTTGACCGTGATTAGTCTGGCTCCTTCTATCAACCGCGAGCAACTCAGTTCCGTGGCTCACATGTTCAGTGAGGTCATCGGTTTGGCCGTGCGTTATGTGCGCCCCTGCCCCGTAGAAATCAACTTGTTGCCACGCAAGGTTATGCGCCAGCAGCGCCTGACCTCCAAGAAACCTTATTTCGTAGCCGCGATGCTCTGCCTGGTCGCGATGATGTTCGTTGTCCTGCAAGGGGCCAAGGAGGCGGCCGCCGAATCCAAAATCCGTGCCGACAAATACACCGAGGTGCGGAACAAGCTGGAACCACAGTACAAGACCATCACCGGCGCAATCAGCGATGCGGAAAGCGCCGTAAACGCGGTCACCACCCTGAACAATTTCATGCTGGAGCGCACCAAATGGCCGCTGATCATTGAGGAGATCTTCCGGGCCAAGCCCGCCAATGTGTGGATTGACAACATCACTCCCATCATGGGCAATATCGCCCAGGTCGTGGAGGCCACTGTCGTCGTCGACACTTCAGGTGCCGGAAACGGCATGGGAGGCGACATGATGATGGATATGGGAGGAATGTCGGCCAGCATGGAGATGGACATGGGAGGAATGGGAGGAATGGGTTCCGGCGCACAGGCGCTTAGCCAAATGGCAATTGCCGGATTTGACATCAGCGCCCATACCTTGGCTCCTAAGGGCATCGGCATGGGCGTGGATCCTGTCCTGCCCCCCGAACCCGACTATCCTTTCGAAGTCCCCGAAGGCGAATCCAGTTCGGAAAGCAGTGAGATTGGCGCAGAGGGCGAAGAAGGCAACGGCACCGAGGACGGAGCGCCGCAAGGACCAAAGCTCTTCGACCAGTCCGGCGAGAGCCTCTTTGTGCGTAACCTCCAGAAGTCAAGACTCTTTAGTTCGGACAGCGCATTTACCGCCATGAAGACGCGCCGCAAGAGCGAATTCTTCGACAATGGCTCGGATTTTGACATTCAAGTGAAGCTCGAAATCCCGATAGAAGCATTCCCATGGAACTTCGGAAGCTCCGCCACGAGCGGTCGAGGAGCTGGAATGGGCATGGGCGAAAGCACAGGACGACCCAGCCGCCGCCGCCGTGGACGCAACTGAACATCTTTCCGCCTAACATAAGCGATTTCGTCGCAAAGAGAACATCCAAGACAGACGCAATATGGAATTCTTGAAGAAAAACTGGGGTCTGCTGCTGTGCGTAGTGGTCTTCATTGCTCTGATGGCCTATCAGATGATGCAAATCATGAAGTTCCAGAAAGAATACGCCGACAACGAACATACGGTGGAAGAAGCCGACAAGTGGTTCAAGTCAATGAATTCTTCAGGTTGGAAAGTCACCCCCAACGAGAACAACGTCTTGGAAAACGCGGAAATCGCCATGGCCAACAAGGAAATCGCAGTTGGGCATAGCGAAGAGATTCAGCGTCAGCTGGTCAAGCGCTACTCGTTCACTCCCACTCTGCCGAACAACTATGTCCAGGCACAGGAGGAACTCGACCGGCGACTCAGCATCATCACTGACTACCTGTTGGTCCAGAACAAAATACAATGGAACTGCGGAACCCCGATTGGCGGACGCTTTTACTCCCTTGCCCAACAGGCAGAACCGATTCCCCAGAGCGACTTCCCGAACATCTTCCGCCAGCTGATGATCTATGAGAAACTGCTCCACCACATCGTCGGCGCGGGCGTCAAATCCATCTACGCCCTTGAGTTTCCGCGCTGGCTCGTGATCAGCGAAGAGTCCGACTACACGGTCACGCCCATCATCATCAGCGTGGAGGCCGATGCGCCCACAATCCAAAATCTGGTCAATAATCTCTCTTACGACCCCACGATGCTCATTTTCATCCGCAACATGGATTTCACGGTGCCCGCCAGCACCAGTCCTGCTGCGGAATACTTTGACATTGTCCTTCAGCGCCGTTCGGAACTTGACCAAGTGCTGGCTGCCAAGCTTAGCGCCGCCCAAGGCAACAATGACCGCATGGGCGGCATGGGAATGGGAATGGGCGGCGGCATGGGAATGGGAATGGGCGGCATGGACATGGGAATGGGGCGCAACCGCGCCATGGGCGGCGGCATGATGGACTCCATGTCCAGCACTTCGCAAAACATCGACGCGGCATTCCTGGTCCCCGAGGATCCCAAGCGGCAAGACTATTTGATCTTCCGTACTCCACGGCTGATTCAACTCAACTTGACTCTTGATCTCTTGGAATACAAGGCTCCTGAGTCCTGAGTCTACTTGCCGGTCGGCAATTTCGCATTACATTAATCACCTTTAACTACTTCGAGGTCATAGTTTGGACTTTCTAGCAAAACATTTTGAGAAGTTCATTCTCGCAGTCTGCCTGGTGTGCTTGATCTGGAGCATCAAGTCGGTTTCCGACCATTCGGCCATGGACACCGAGAAGACGGCGCAGACCATTAATTCTATGACCGTGGAAAAAGTGGCCAAAGGCACTCAGTTGGTGGAACGCATTGACGCCGAGTCCCTTGAGCAACTTGATGACATGCTCAACAACCGCCAGCTCCAGTTGAATCTCCTCTCCAATGGCAATCGCAATGGCGCCGGACTCTTTGACGGCGGACAGTTCATTATCTGCAAAAATCCCAAATGCGGATATGCGTTGCGTTTCGACGAGGCAACCTGCCCGTTCTGCGGCACCGCACAGGAGGTAGTCGGTCCTGACCCATTGCCCACTGACGACATTGACAAGGATGGAATCCCCGACCTCGATGAAAAGGCCAACCCGATCCTCAACTACCGCTATCCCTACGATTCCATGGCCGACTATGACGGCGACGGCTTTCTCAACATTGAGGAATATCGTGCCGGAACAGACCTTGAGGACGCCACCAGCCGTCCGCCTCTCGTGTATCTCCTCCGTCGCACCGGAGCCGCCGAACACTCCAAGCTACCCGTTGTCTTGAAGCGTGTCAAGACTTTTGGCGACACCAACACAGCGGCTTGGAAGGCAAATGTTTCGATTCAGGACAGCCCCCGAGCGGTCGATCTCAAGGCCGGCGATGAAATCAAAGGCACAAATTATACTCTTCTCTCCATCCCCAACGCAAATAGCATCGTCATCAAGGATGCTGACGGCACGGAATACTCTCTGTCTCTCAACCAGGATGGCCATGAAAAAGAGTACTCCGTCGAGTTCATTTATCTGACATCACACGTCCGCGGTCAGCGCCCCGCTGTAAAGGACGCCGCGCAAATGCGCACTCCCGCCATCTCCGATGAAGATTATGAGAAAATGCTCAACGCTCAGCGCAACAACACGATGGGCGGAGGCATGATGATGGGCGGTGGCATGCCAATGGGCGGAATGCCAATGGGTGGCGGAATGCGTCAAGGCAACCTGGGAATGGGCGCCGATGGCGGTTACAACAACAATATGAACAGCAACGAACAGCCGTTGCGCTTCCGACTCCATGTTGGCGACAACTTTGTGCTTCAGAAAATCTTCACCCTTTCCGATACGGACGCGGCCACTCACCCGGAAGCCGTGGGACTTTTCACGGAGTACTACACCGTCCTCGATGTCCAGCCCGCCAAGGCAGAGGGCGAACAGGACATCGTCCGCGTTCAACAACTCTCTGGCGAAAACGGCAACCGCGTCGGTGCCCCCATCGAAATCCCGATTCTGGACAACACTCCATTGCCCAGGATGATTCCCAACCCTGCCTCAAAAGACTACTTCTTTACTCCCACCGGCGGAACTGGCATGGGCGGCATGGGCGGCATGGGCGGCATGATGCCATAGTTGCTCTCAAGGCGCTCAGACTAGGCGCCGTTACCCCTTTCAATTCTTTAATTAAGTAAATCATAACCAAACCAACAACAATGACCAGCACGACGGCATAACAACCGTCGGGCAGTCAAGCGAAGGTCCCATGGCTAAGACGAAAAAACACATCGAAGCAATGAATTCCCTGTGCAGTGCGCTTGGCGCATTGCTTTTCCTAGTCTCATTGCCAGCCTTCCTGCCGGCCCAGGAGGTGCCCCAGGATGTCACTGAAGCAGAACGTCTCCTGATGGAGCAGGAGCAAGCCGAAGAGGCGGAACAGGCGTTGTCCGAAGGCGTTGGCTCCTATTCCAAGTGGCTTGCGCAACAATCCACCGAATCCTTGCTGCGTCGTGGCGCCGACCGCGTGGCCACCGCGACAAACACCCTCAAAAAAGCCAATGACCTGCTGGACAACCGTAACAGCGCCGAGGTCCAGACCTTGGTCGCCAAGGAAGGCATCATCGAGAAGACCCTGCTGGATGCCCTTAATGTCTATGGCGTTCTCAGAAACCGTGAAGGCATCAGTGCCGCTCAGGAAAAAGAGATCATTGCCAAGGGAATGGAACTTGAAGAGCTGAACAAGAGCCTTGTCCTTACCCGTGGCAAATACAGCCTGCTGATTGAGCAGCTCCAGAAAGAGACCGAGGTCCAGGTCAGTGACGAGAAAATCCAGAAGGCCAAAGAGTTGCTGGATGCCGCCGCACGTGGCTACTCGTCCGCAGCGACGGTCTATAGCAATGCCGAACTCGACCAGGCGGAAGACCAGGCCC
Source organism: Victivallales bacterium (assembly GCA_017617415.1). Lineage (GTDB taxonomy): Bacteria > Verrucomicrobiota > Lentisphaeria > Oligosphaerales > Oligosphaeraceae > RGIG1601. The sequence continues at coordinate 135,237 of JAFZWH010000091.1, forward strand.
GCGAGGCCCAGAAGGTCTTGCTTGAGGCAGGCCGCATCCTGACCGGCCAGGGTATCATCCACAGCAAACGCGTCGATGACGACCTGAACAAATTGGAGTCCTTGCGCCTCAAACTCCAATCCAAACTTGCTGACATCTATTCTCTGCGTGGCCAGAAAGAGACGGACCGTGGCGAAGATCTCATCACTTGCGCCATCCTGGAACTCAACTATGCCCGCCGGACGCTGATTGACGGCTTGTCCGCACAGGATGAAATCGCCATTGACAACCTTGGTTACCAAGAGGCCTACGCAATTGAGGCCGAGCTGGCCGAAATCGGCAAGCAGGCACCAGACCTCAAGGACATCATGACGCCCGCCGTTGAAGACAAGCTCGAAAAGGACATCAAATTGCTCATGGAAATCCGCAAGGACACCGTGGTGCGTGCCAAGACCACCATCGACACCCTGATGCCCGACTCCCTCGACCGTGACGAGAAAATCCGCATCGGCCTCAAGAGCGGCCAGACCTATCTGCAGAATGGTCGTTATCAGCAGGCACGCGAGCAGTTTGAACAGGTTCTCGTCGAGGATCCTTTCAACTTGACCGCCATTCGTTCTCTGGGCAAAATCAGCGAAGCCATGGGAGCGGCCGCCGATGCAAAGCTTGAGGAAATCCTCAAAACCCGTATGGCCGAAGTCCGGTGGAAGTGGTCTGACCCTGTCACTCCGCTGATTGCCGGTTCTGCCGACAATTCGAGCACCCAGACCATCCGCAAAAATGACGAGACCCAGGGCATCAACAAGCGGTTGGATGAAATCGTCATTCAAAACCTCACCATTGACAACGAGCCGCTGATTGACGTCCTTCGCGAAATCCTTCCCCGTGAAATTCAGAAGGCGGATCCCGATGGCATCGGCATCAACCTCGTTCCAATGCTCACTCCGCCAGCTCATGCTGGCATCACAGGCTATCAGCCGCCAGGATTCAACACCAATAGTGAAGGCGGCGGTGGCGGCATGGGCGGCGGTGCCGAAGCCGGTGGCTACAACCCGAACATGCAGTATACTGCAGGCTCAGCGGCTGGCATCAATCCGAATTTCGGTCCGACCTACAACGAGGGCTACAATCCCAATGCTGTCGGATATCCTGGCGGCGTTGGATACCCCGGAGGCGCAGGTGGTTATGGCTACGATCCAGGAATGGTTGGAGGTTCGCCGTTTGATGCGGCGGCCAGTGGTCAGACCTCGCTCTCGACTGGCGAGGATCTTGGAGAACAACTGGTCAATCTCCACTTGACCAACATCACCCCGCGAGAGGTCTTGGATTATATCTCCTGGCAGTTCTCGCTTAAAATCCGCACGGTGGACTCTTCCGTCATCGTGGCACATCCATTGATTGAAATGGATCCGATGGAAACCCGCTTCTACAACATCGAGGCAGGTGTCTTCGAAACCAAACGCACCCGTGACAAGATGTCCTCGCTTTCTGGCGTCGGCTCGGGTGACAGCGACAGCGGCAGCGACAGCGATGACGATGACGACGACGACAGCGACAGCGGCAGCGGCGGCGGACGTCTCTACGACGGCGGTGGTGCTCGACGCAAGGACGAAAAGTTCTACCGCATTGAGTCCATGTTCCGCGCGTGGGGCATCCCAATGCCATACGGCGCCAGCATCAGCTACTACCCGCGCACTGGCAAATTGATTGTCCACCACACGGTTGAACAACAGCGCGTCATCAAGAACATCCTGGAGGAAATCAACCAGACTCCGAAACAGATTAACATCTCGGCCAAGTTCGTTGAAATTGCTCAGGATGACCTCGACACTCTTGGTTTCGAGTGGGACTTCATCGGTGGTGGCGTGACCTACCGCGGCGCCTCCCCCGGCACCGACCAGGCTCTTGTCAATGCTCGTGGCGGCACCCGCACCGGCAACTTCATGTTGGGCATCGGAAGTCAGGCGGCCGGCGGACCAATCGCAATCTCCAACGGGTTGCGCTTTGCCAGCGACATCTTCACCAGCGTCACTGGCAATGCTGACAAGCTCTTCAATGTCTATACCGTCCTGGGCAACTACGCCTTTAACACGGTGATTCATGCCTTGGAGCAGTCCAAGAACACCGATGTGCTCTCCGCGCCGATGGTCACTACCATCAGCGGCATGACCGCCCAGTTGAAGGTCACCACCGAGCGTCGTTTCGCCACCGAATGGAGTGAGCCTGACATGGATACCACTAACACTGACAGCGGAATTGTTACTTCCTACACGCCTTCCATCCCCTCTGGATGGCAAGAAGTCAGCCTGGGTGTGGTTCTCGATGTCACCCCGACGGTGGCACCGGACGGCTACTCCATCTACGTCGATATGCTTCCCTCCATCACCGAGCTGGTTGGCTATGACACCACCTATAATACGACTGCATTGGTCAGTGGTAATGAAGTGCCGATGAATTTCACGACGCCGATCTTCACTCGTCGTGAAATTCTCACCCAGCTGGTAGTTTACGATAACGAGACAATCGTGATGGGTGGTCTGATTCAAGAGAGACTCGAGCGCTTTGAGGACAAGATTCCGCTGCTCGGACATCTCCCCGTGATTGGACACCTCTTCACCAGCCGTGGCGAACAGAGCACGAAGACCAACTTGATGATGTTCGTGAATGTCCGCCTGGTCAAGCCGGATGGCCAGCCGCTCCGCGCCAACGAAATCCGCGGTCTGCCGGATTTCCGCCACTAATTCAAGCATAGGTCACTTGACCTGATAAACCTCCACTGCCGGGCTGGATTCAACATCCACCCGGCAGTTTTTTATCCTGCGACAACAATCTACCGCAACATGCCTCTGTTCGACTACGAATGCCCCAACTGCGGAAAAACCTCCGAAATCCGCGTGGTGAAATATGACGACCAGCCCGCCTGCCCTCACTGCGGTGCTACTGGACTCAAGAAGCTTCCTGCGCTTTTCGCCACTGGAAGCACACTTCCAGATTGCGCTCACGCCGATGCCTGCGCAACCGCCCACAACGGCGGCCACCACTGTTGCAACGGCTGCTGCCATCATTAGAGGGAATTGCCTCATGAATCAATAGCATTAAACACCATACAAGGCTTATGTTGAACTTCACGAAACGACGAATTTTAGTTCCAAATCCCGCGTGCTCTTGGGCCTCGAAGATGGTTTTAAATCCGGCACTGACCGCAGACCCACAGGATCCGGACACACTCTACATGCTCTTCCGCTCCACCGGCCCCTGGGAGCAGGCCACCATCCCCGGCAAGCCACTGCCCTACCCTATCTTCCTGGGCTTCGGGGACAGCCGCGACGGCGGGCAGAACTGGGAATTCGACTTCAGCCGCCCCGCCCTCGCGCCGCAGCTCCTCTACGACCGGAAGGAATTTTCCGCCAAGTTGCTGCGCGACGGGAAGATGTTCGATTACTCGAACGGCTGCATCGAGGACCCGCGGCTCTTCTACTTCGAGAACCAACTCTACCTGACTGTCGCCTGCCGCGCCTTCCCGCCTGGTCCCTATTGGGAACACGACGAACCCGCGCAGTGCCAGCCGGACTGGGTGAGGGGCACCCCTGAACTCGGCCCCGCTGTTCTGGAGAACCGCACCGCCACGATGCTCTTCCGCGTGGACCTGGATGCCCTGAAGACCCGCGACTACGACCACGCCTTCACGCTCGTCGCGCCACTCCATCAGCCCGATGTCAGCGACGACCGGGACGTGGTGCTCTTCCCGCGCCGTCTGAAAATCGACGGCTGTGACCGCATCGTGTGCATCCATCGTCCCAAGACGCCATGGAACTATCCGGAGGGGCGCGACTGCACCGCACCGTCCATCTTCCTGGCGTTGGGCGACACCCTCCAGGACTTCCACGCTGGAAAAGCCAAGGAATACCTCTTTGCCGTGCCGGAATATCCTTGGGAGGCCAATCGCATCGGTCCCAGCTGGGCACCGCTCGAACTCACGCCCGGCAAGTGGCTCCTGCCTTATCACGGCAAGCAGAACGACACGGTCGGCTATACCCAGTCCTTTATGATATTGGAGGAACAACCATCCGGACTGCCCAAAATCACCCGACGCCCCGCCGGGCGGATGCTCTTCGCCGACCTCCCCTGGGAACTCGAGGGCGACTTCACCATCCCCTGCCTCTTCACCTGCTCCGGTGTCGTGCGCCCAGACGGAACACTGCTCATGGGCTACGGCGCCGCCGACCGCGTGGTCGGACTGGTCTCCTGCAATTTTCAGGAACTGCTCAACACCCTGAAATAAATAGCTGGGAAAAATGGGAGGATGAGACGATTGGGACACTTGGGAGAAATGGGAGAATGAGACGATTGGGAAAGTGTCCCAGGCGTCCCACAGGTCCCAGGCGTCCCACGGCTCCCAGACAATAAACCTGCCTTTATCGGTCTTTATTACTTACATAGAACAAGGCAGGAATGAAATACAGAGTCAGGAACATGGCGAAAAGTAGTCCGCCGACCACGCCGATTCCGCAACTGGAACGGATTTCATAGCCGATGCCCCGCCCGAACGCCATCGGCAGCATTCCAATCACGCTAGCAATCGAGGTCATGAGAATCGGACGGAATTTGTTTTGCGAGGCCTGAAGCATTGCGTCATGCGATTTCATCCCTGTCGCGTTCAGAGTGGCTGTCTCGTCCATGATCAGAATGGCGTTGTTGACCACGATGCCGATCATCATGATCGCCCCCAGCATTCCGACCATGGAAAGCAACGTCCCCGTGAGATAGAGCATTGTGAAGAAGCCCACGAAGCCAAGGGGAATGGTGAACATGACGAGGAAGGGGCGGCTCAGCGACTCCATGATGGCGGCAATGACCAAAAATGTCAGGAAAACTGCCGTAATAAGGACCATTACGAAATCCATCGCGCCTTCATTCATCATCTCCGCCTGACCAGTGAAAACCAGTCGATATCCCTGCGGAAGTTTTGGAGCGAGTTCCTTCTGCAGGACACGCATCAGGTCATCCATGGAATGGCCAGGCGCGGAGTTGGCGTAAATCCACGCGGTCCGTTCCTTGTCCTGCCGCATCAGGCTGATCGCGACGGGAGAATTTTTCACGTCGGCAAGCGCATTCATCGCCACGGGCTTCCCGTCGAGAGGAGCCGCGGGAATTTCCTGAAGTTGCTCCAGTCCCTCCTTTTCTTGTACCTTCACCCGAATGTCAAACGTCTCAACGCCGACCTTGAAGGTTCCAGCCTCGACGCCATCGAAATATCCCACGAGGGAAACTCCCAATGAATTTACGGGAACTCCCATGTTTTTCAGCAGCGCCCGTTCTGGAAGAATCCGAACGCGCGGCTTTGCGGAACGGCAACTCGTGTCGATGTCGGTCGCATAGCCGGAACGACGCAGGATTTCCGCTCCGTCATACGCATACTTTTCCATGACATCGAGTTCCGGGCCTCCGACGTAGCAGGTCAGTTCCTGTCCCGCACCACTTGTCGGGGTCGGCATGGAAAGCGCATAGAGAAGCCCGCTTTTCTTCTCCAGATTCTGACGCATGTCCTCCATGACCTGTTTGATCGGAGCGCGTTCGGCCATCGGCTTCAGCATGATGGTGATTTCTGCAAGGTTCACGCCTTCCGAAACCTGTCCCAAAATTGCGCTCCGATAGCCGATTGTCGTGCCGAGACTTACGACCTCGGGACGTCGACTCAACTCGTCAACCAGATCCAAGGTCTCTATCCGAGTCGCCTCGATTCCATAATTTGACGGGAACTCAAGCACGAGCGAAAGTTCGTTTTGGTCGTAGAACGGAACGAAGGCGATTCGCAGGTTCGGAAGCGACAAAAACAGAAGCGCTACGCAAAGGGCGAAAGCAATCAGAAGGACGATTTTCGGATATCGGCGCGTCCAGAGCATCGTCCGATTGAATCCCGCGGCGAGATAATCATAGCCCACATCCCAGAAGCGGAAAAAACGATCCCAGAAGGTGTTTTTTGCTCCCGTTTCCGGCTTCAGAAATAGCGATGCCAGAATCGGCGTCAAGGTGAAACTGACAAAGAGGGACGCGAGCGTTGCAATCACCATGACGCCCGCAAATGGTCCGACCAGCATGCCGACGAGCGAAGACATCGTCGCAATCGGCACGAAAACCACGACATTGGTCAGTGCGCTGGCGGAAACGGCATTGAGCACTTCCGCAGTTCCCTCTGCGGCGGATTCCGCTGGGGATTTGCCGCGTTTCAGCCAGACAAAGATGTTCTCCATGACGATGACCGAGTTGGTAACCAGAATTCCCGATGAGCAGCCGATCGCGACCAACGTCATCATGTTGAAGGTGTAATGCATCAGCGACATGACGGTGAAGGTGATGATGACCGAGACCGGCATCGTGATTGAAATGATGAAGGTCGAGCGCGGTTCATGCAGGAAAAGGAAAAGCAGCAATGCGGTAAGCACAATGCCGAGCCCGACGCTTCCCCAGGCGTCTTTGACGGATGCCTGAATGTAGGCGGCGCGGTCCTTGAACCAGATGAGTTGCGTGTTTCTCGGCAGTTCGTCGGATGATTGCAAGGTCTCGAAACGCTTACATACCTGCCGGATGACTTCCACGGTGTTGGCGTCGCTTTTCTTGACGATTTCAATGGCTACGCCCGGCTCGCGGCCGAGGTATCCCTCCTGGCGGATTTCCTTTGCCATGAGTTTGATTTCGGCGATGTCACCAAGATAGACCTTGTGGCCGTCCACGGCTCCAATCTCAAACTCTCTAAGTTCCTGGATGTCGTGGAATTCACTGTCGAAGGTGACAGCCGTCTCCCGCCCTGTTTCCCGAATGTGTCCGGCGGGCAGTTTCAGGTTGTCGCCCTGGATTTTGGCGACAATCTGCGCGACCGTGAGGTTCATCGCCGAGAGTTTCTCTCGGTCAAGCAGCACATGGAGTTGCATTTCGTTGCCGCCATGCAGACGAATCTCGCCGACGCCAGGGATGCTGGAGAAGCGATCCGAAAGCGTCTTGTCCGCATAATGATATAGTTCGTCTACCGATTGACCGCCAATCAGATACAGAGTCACGACGGGAAGCGCGTTGACGCTGATTTTGCTCAACTGCGGTGTCTTGACGTTCGGGGGAAACTCATCGACAATGGTATTGATTTTTTCCCGAACCTGATGGATCATGATATCCACGTCCGTCCCGTTGACAAATTCCATCGTCGTGGCGCAGACATTCTCCATGCAGGTGCTGGTGACGTGTTTCAGTCCGTCCAACGATGCCACGGCATCCTCGATGTGCTTTGCGACATCGGTCTCGACCTCTTCGGGAGACGCGCCTGGATACACCGTGACAGCCTGAACATACGGCACATCCATCTTGGGTATGTTGTCCAGCCCGATTTTGAAATAGGACAGCACGCCGAAATAGACCAGCATCGCAATGAAGCACCCCATTGCGATTTTCCGTTTGACCGAGAGACCGCTGAGCGTCATCGTTTCACCTCTCGATTTCCAGTTTGTCGCCCTCGCGGACAAAGGCCTGCCCTCTGACAATCAACTCCTTGTCGATGAGCGGCTCAGGGGACAAGATTTCCGTAAAGCCGTCCGTGGACAACCCGCAGTGGACGTCGACCTCTTTCGCCACTCCGTTTTCGTTCAGGAATACGCTCATTCGCCCTTCTCGCCCAGGCAGTACCGCATCCGACATCACGCCCCAGCCAGTCCGCTCGGTCAAAATGATTTCCAGATCGCACAGCGTGCCGGATTTCAAAGAGGTATCCGCTGGGAGTTTTGCCTTGATCTCAAATGTCCGGCTGGCGGAATCGATGACCTCCGCCCTGAAGTAAATCGAAGTGCTACAGACCTTTTCCCCGCCGAAAAACACATCCACGGCGGTTCCCGGTTGCAGACGTTCCCAATAGATCGCGCTGACTCGACAGCAGACTTCTCGGCTGGCAGGGTCTTCCACGGAAAGGATGGGCGTGCCTGTTCCCGCAAACTCCGCTTCCTCTTTGCGTTTCTCCAAAATCAACGCACGATAAGGAACCGATGGATGTGAATCATTCAGCGTCTTTTGAGCCAGTTTCAAGGCAGTCTCCGCCTGCTGTTCCTTCGCCCCCGCCGCCACATCAAGGGCAATTGCCCCCTCCAGCATGACCTTTGCACTGTTGAATCCCATCTCCACCTGTTCGTAGGTGTCGGTGGAAATGACATTGGCCTCATAGAGTTTCTTATTCCGGTCGTAATCCTGATCGGCCTTTCGCAGTTTGATCCGAGCCAGTTGCACGCCTTGCTGAGTCGTCAGACGAGACGCCCGCATGACCTCCAAATCCTTCTGGGCAAGTTCGACGCGATTGGTGAGGTTCTCCAAATCCACTTGGAAAAGACTCTCGCCGGCTTCTGCGATGGCGCCCTCCTCGAAATAGATTTTGTCGATTCTGCCAGGAACCAATGAGGCGATGGTTCCTTTTCGCGACGCCTCGACCATGCCCTGCGCACGGAAAATCTTGCGGAATACATGTTCCTGCAAGAGTGCCGTCTGGACTTTGACCGTCCTGTCCGCCACTTCTTGTTGCGACTCCCTGCCACATCCAAGAAGCAGTACTACAAATAGAAGCGAATACAAAACTGTTTTTTTCATAATGATCTACAGAGCAAGAAGATTCAGCGAGAACAAAGCGTTTCGCGTGGTGATGTATTGAAGACGACGATAGCAACTTTCCGGAATGTCGTCCGTTTTCAATATGTTCGTGAACAACCCGAGATTGGTAGTATAGACCACCGCTCCTCCGAAAATGGAGTAAACCCAGCCCAGAGCACTTTCGATATCGTCGTTGCCGGTAATGTCGATGTAAACCTTTACGAGCGCCATGACCAATCGATTGCATCCGCTATTCATGATTCGCTTCTTGCCAGCCTCGGTAATACTGGCGCTCAGCAAAAATGAAATCTCCCAGTGGGAGCCGTCGCCATTCCAGATCATCTTGAAGAAAATGTCGATGATTTCCGAAACCAACTGCCGTTTCCCGTCCGGAGTTCTAAGCAAATGCTGATTGGTGCTGTAGTATTCTTCGAATTGTTCATAGTTTATGTTGCCGAGGGCATGTTCCCAAACGGCATCAATCAATTTGTCCAAGCCCCCAAAATGATATGTTATCGCATTGGGAACGGCACCTGCCGCCTGGGCTATGTCCTTCGCCTGGACGCCTTTGATGCCATGAAGGGTAAACAGTCTCCCCGCAGTCTGGATTAGCAAATCGCGGGTTTTGATCGTTTTGTCTTTCATTCTATTATTCAAATTTGTATATGGCACGAAATTTAATATTAGAATAATAATATAGCGCAAATATGCGAATTTTCAAACCAAAGAAGGAGAATTGCAAATTGTGCTCTCGTCCGCGAAAGTGATATACATTACTTGGAGACAATCAGGAAATCGTGGCAGAGCAAAGAGATTGGAAATGGTGCCAACGACAACTCGTTCGTTGCCAATTGTCTTATCCCAACCAAGTATATAATCCTTTTTTATATGGTAGTTGAAAAGGGAATGATGTATATTAACAGACGGGCAAATAAGTTGGTTATTTTCAGCAACGATTGAGAAGGGAAACATGGATAAGAGCATTTCTTCCAGGGCAAGCATCCTGAAAGTCGGAGTTTTTGTCATTCTATTTTGCATGGCTGGAGTTTCCGTTTGTGCGGAAGAGCAGGCAAAGTCTCAGCCACCACAGAAATTTGTTTACCTTGAAACCGGCTTCTTCCCTCCGACCGAAAAGGTCGTGATCGATCTTGAAGCAGAAAAGATCACCTATGAATTCAGTTATACCAGCGGCGGGATTGGCAAAGAGGGCTATTGGCAAAGAGAACTGCCTACCAAGGTCGTGAAGAAGGTCATCTCAAGGCTGAATGGCTTCACGGCAGAGAAATGGCAAGAGCATTATTCCAATCCCAAGATTCATGACGGGACACGCTGGGAATTGGAGATTATCTATGTAGATGGTTCATCCCGTAAGATTAACGGAAACAATACCTGGCCGAAAGATTTCTCACGTCTATGCATTAAGGAGATTCGAAAGAAAGCCAAGATGAAAGAAACACCAAATCCAAAGCATCCGAAGAATTTCCACAAAGTCAATGATGAGATATATCGATCTGGCCAACCGAGTGCGACTGCAATGGGCACCTTGTACACAGTCGATGGCATCAGGAGCGTGCTGAATTTGCGGGAGCATCACAGCGACAAGGACGAGATCGGGAAGTTGGCAATCGCACTTTACGAACTCCCGCTTGCCGCCGGAAGCATAACCGAAGCCGACCTCGTCAAAATCCTGCAAATCGTCAAGGCCGCGCCCAAGCCGATACTGATTCACTGCTGGCACGGGAGCGACCGCACAGGGACTGCCATCGCCGCCTGCCGGATTGTTTTTGATGGGTGGTCGGTGGAACAAGCCGTTTCCGAATTCATGGATCGCAAATACGGACATCACAAGACGATTTACAAAAACCTCCCCAAATTGCTCCGAAACGTTGACTGGGAGAAGATTCGGAATGAAGTATTGCCCCAGACACAAGTTCAAGAATAGATAATTACATGTTTGGGAACAAATCCTTACATAATTTGTCAAAATTGACGTGGTGGGTGAACCTAGGGGTTCTGCTTGGGGATGACATTGGAGTTTTACCGGGAGGTCGCCGTTGATGAAAAATACCCGGCGGTGTAAATATCGTATTAAACCATCATGATGACGTAATAAAACTTGCCGCGACGGAGATCTTAAATACCATTCCAGGAGACACTTGAGTCATTTTGCAATCTCCTGCTTTCTGTTTTGGGTTGTAATGCCAAACGGAATGTGGACGGATGGCGTGAAGGCCTGCGCCGAATCCAGATGGGGATGCTGCTGGTCATCGAAAAAGATATGGGGACGCAACGTTTCCAGAACGCGCCCCTTGTCCATGCCTCCCAGGAAATGCGTCTCATCGACGGTGATGTTCCAGGAGCGGAGCGTGCTGATGACGCGCTTGTGCGCGGGAGCGCTCCGTGCGGTGATGATGGCGGTTTTGAGGAAACGGCGGTAGTTTCTGTCCTGCTCTTCGCGCTCATCCTCCAATTTGCGCAAGTTGCCGAGTTTGCGGAACAAATCGCCCAGCGGACCTGGAGCGATGGCGGTCTGCGCCTTCGCCGTCTCGGAATTGTAGAACGCCTCCATCCCCTCCTTCTGGAAGACCTGCTCCGCGCTGTCGTCGGCGATGACGCCGTCAAAGTCAAAGGCGACGCGCAGTTCATCGTCGGTTTCCTCGTCATTGGCCACGCTGGGCAGAACGCGCCCTGCAGGATAGCCGTGATTCAGCGCCTCCCTGACATCCTCCTCGTTGGCCGACAGGAACAGCGAGACATTGTAAGCGGGAATATAGCGGAACGGCGAGTTGCCGCGCGTGAACGCCGCACGGACGATGCCCAGCCCGTAGTGCTCGATGCTGGTGAAGACGCGCAGCCCCGTATCGGAGTCGTTGCGCGACAGCAACACGACCTCCGCCGGCTGACGGTCGGGAAAGACCTTGTTCAGCTCCAAAAAGCGCCGCACAAACGGAAACGCGATGCCCGGCTTCAGGACATCCGCCTCGTGCTCGCGCTGATAGGCGCGATACGCACGGACGCCCTCCTGACGAAACACCATGTCCGCCTCGTCCAGCTGAAACAACGCCGACGAGGCAACCGCGATCACTAACTTGTCTTCAATTGGATAGGTCATGACGACTCTATTTTTACCTCGTTTCGCTTGACCACTTATCTTTGGGCAACCAAATCCAACCTTCACATGCGGCACATGCCATTTCTTCATCTCCAGGATCAATCAAAGTTCCCCATTTTCTTGCGACTTTTGCGCAGATAAGTGAATCGTTTATATCAGACCATCTCAATTTCCAATTTTTAGTCCATTCTTTTTGCCCCTTTTCGTTTTTTTGATAGAAATCAGAAGGTTTAGCCAGTTTTTCATTTTTATCAATCGTTTCATTGTTATAATTGATTTCACCACTATCTTTAAAACTTAAAACATCGCCTTCGCGAGCAGCAGATGGATATGTTTCAAAAGCGATATGTTCTCCTTTTTTCCAAATGAATTTTTCTGCATCCCATTTAAATTTCCAATGTCTTAAAAAAGTTAGCGCTTTGGTTGCTTGACTGCCAAGACTGTCCTGAAGAATTGAAAAAGGTTGTCTCGTAAAAACTGATCTCTTTTCTGTTTTACGGAAAATTAAATCATTACAATCATTATAACAAATTTTCTCATGTTTTCCATCAAGATTAAATAATAACAATGCATGTCTTGGCATGCCTAATACTGCATCAATTGCGATAATAAATTGCATGGATTCATTACTCACAGCTTTATTATTCATAAATTCATTATTATCAGATAAATAACATATATTATCTTTATCATTCATTAATGAAGCTAATAAAGCATTAGGGGAGTCTAAGGGCGATTGAATATTACCCATCCAAGCAAACAAAAGCCTTTCATTAGAATCAAGAATTGTAATACAATCTTGACTACTGGGAGCGTATTTTTGTTTTTTACATTTCCATGCTCCGACATCCCACCCAACATAGTACGTGTTCATCATCGCATCTCCTATTGTTTGTATGTTCAAGTTCAACTCAATCAATCAACCTCCCATTAATATAGCACCCTGCCATGGACAAAATCCGTCCAGGTATTGTTTTTTTCGGGGTTGTACGGCTTTGGATGATTGACGGAGCGCGAGTTTTCTGTATTATAAGCATAGGATGCCCAATGTGAGATGCCCCGTTTCAAAGAGAGCCAAGGCTTTGTTCCCTTTGCGTGTTGTTACTAAAGGGAAACTGCATAGCAACAAGCGCAAGCTGAAGCATCGTTTTCATGATCGACAATCGTAATAACCGCAGAAGGGAAATGGATATGACAGAAGAACAGTTGAAAATCCTAAAAGCCGTCAATGAGGAGTATCGAGTTTTGGACAAAAAGGATGCCAGAGGTCTTGTGGACTTTTTGCGGACTCATCAAGTCTGGGTTTCCAGCCTGACGAACATGTCTCGATACTTACGCTCACCAATGGAAGTCCTTATCGACAATTGCTGCATTGACGAGGGAATTACGTTGTTCAGGCAATTCCTTCAGCATTTGAACAAGGATGACAAAGACATTTTTGCGGTGATGGTTCATGTGCTAAAAGTTCGCCACGCACACGATTTTCATCATTGTGTTGAAAAGATCGCCAAGATGATATTGGTGGATATGAAAAACACTCTTCCAGATAATCTGCGAAGCGCATTCTGGAATGAAATGTTAGATTTCAAATTTAACAGGCACTATTGCCTCAGGGATGACACCTTGTATTTGATTGACAATGAATCCATGCGGAAGATAATGTGTCAAGAGAAGCATCAGGAATACGAGAGCATACCCAAAGGACTATTGTTTGAGCACAAACAGGCCGTTCCTGTGTGCAAGAATATCCAAGATGTGTTGCCAAAGGATGACTTTGCCACCTTTGAGATTACCTCGGCGTTGTCAGGTCAGAAACTCACGGTAGGAACGCTTCAGGCCATCCTGGCTTCTGGTGCCGCCTCCATTCTATGTCATCTGATGCGGCATCGCCCAAACGAGATTTCACGCCTCCTTTCGCCCTTTGATCTTTTATGCTGCATTTGCGCCAGAAAGACGACAAATGCCGAATTTGATGTCGCTGTCCTAAATACTCTGGAGGAACTCCACCCCGGAATTAGCAAATTGTCCGACCACCTAGGCAATACGCCACTTTGGTACTGTCTTTATCACCCTTGTGAAAAGGAGCCTTTAATCAATGCATTGCAGGAATTTGGCTGTAATCCCGAACAACGGAACAACCTGAATCTCAGCTACAGTCTTTGCCATGAGGCTTTTTTGCACCCTGTTGTTCAAACCCATGTCTTTCTATGACCGCCCTCGCCTGCTCCACGACCTTCTGCACCAGTTTGGACGGGCTGACGACCATGACATCGCCGCATGTCAGGAGCAAACGACGCGGGGTAGATGACGGAGCTCCGTCGGGGGTCACCGACGCGACATGCCTTTATATAGATTTACCAATTGCTAATTGCTAATTGCTAATTGCTTCCAAGAAGTTGTCTGACAAGGACTTGAGGCGATCGAGGTAGTAGGCGATATTCTCGTCGCGCACTGTGTTGTCGATTTCCTCGTCAAGCTTGCTGTTGTCGGCGACGGATGGCTTTTTGCGGGTTCCGGTCACATAGTATTTGAGCGTATCCCCTGGCTGGTAGTCACGGCTTTTGGCACGTGCGGCCAGTTCGTAGACCGCCTGACGGCTCTTGCCCTTCTTGCGACCGTCCAGGTAGGTCTCTACGGTCTGGTTCAGGCTCGCGCGTTGCAGGAAGTCCGTCAGCGGGAAACGATGTTCGCGGATGGCCGCTTCCATTTCAGCGGTGAAGGACGGGACCTCGGCCTCGCGCCCATGCAGGATGCGCTCCACCGCGCCATCCACATAGCGTCGCAGGAACGGCTCCATGCTGCGAGAACGAAGTGCCGCGCCACGCAGAATGATGTGCCCTTTCTCTTCCAGCAGAGCATAATTCTTGCTCTTGTAGGAAAACATCACCGCATACACACCATCCAGTTCGACCTCGATGCCCGGCGGCAATTCCTGTTGGATACGCTGGCGCATCGCGCTCACCGTAGTTCCTTCCGGCGGAACGAAGTAGATGCCATCCGTGTCCATCTCGACCACCACTGCGCCCGCCGCCGTAAGGTGGTCGCGCATCCCACCCAGGATTTCACGGCCCGTCGCGGTCACTTCGCGCGCCATCACATAGTCATTGAAGGTGCCTTGCGCAAAGCCGAGGTAGCCGTAGAAGGAATTGATGAGAATCTTGAAAGATGCCTGAAGCGCAGAATAGTAGTCGCGCTCCTCGGCCGTAGTCGCGGTCCGCGAGGCGTCTTTTGCCTGAAGTCGAAATTGTCGCAAATTGTCCAGAATTGTCAAAAACACCCCGCGCACATCAGTGGCAGGCGAAAGATGTTTGGCAAGGATAACGGAGGGATATAGCGAACGCACATCAATATGCCAGACCGGACGGAAGACGCCAGTCTGGCTGGCTTCGGTAAGCGCTCCCTCGAAAGCGACCGCCGCCTGCGGGCTGGGAAGCGCGGCACCGGCGGCGAGGTATTCGGCGCAGAGCATCCCGTCAATGCGGGTCGCATTGCCTCGTATGACGCAATTCTGGTAGGAGAGCGGGAGCAACTGCGTTTGATAGAAATAACTTGCGGAGAGTATCTTGGAGATGCCATCTGTCTCGCGCACATCATCCAGGTTGTAGCGTTTGAGGCGCTCCAGGTCCGTTTCGTAGAGTTTGGTGATTTCATCGCCGGCGACATATTCGCGGTCAGGCTTGGCGATGCCGAAATACTTCGCGGAGTACTTGAGACCGTAACTGTCCATTTCGCGCTTCGTGTTGTCCGCCAGACGCACCAGGTGATAGGTGTCCACCACATGGCGTCCATAGACATCATATCGCGTGTAATTGATGGTCTTTTCGGCGATGGTGAAGCGCGAGGCGCGACTTTTGGCGACGCGCCCATGACGCCCGAGAGCAAACGGAATCTTGTGACGCTTGCAACGTATCTCCAGGTACGGCAGGTCGAAATTGAAGAGATTGTGGCCCTCGATGACATCGGGGTCGCGCTCCTGAATCACCTCCAGCGCACGCTGGAGCAGCCCCGCCTCGCCGCCACATTCGCGCTCGGTCAGGCAGACCTCGAACCCCGCGCTGTCGGTGAGCGCGACCATGAAGATTTCATCTCCTTCGACCTTGGCATCGCAGAACTTGCCGGGGACGGAATTGCGGCACTCGATGTCCAGTTGCATTCTTCGCAGCTCGCGGAAGGTCATGGAATGGAAGAGCCGCGCCTGCAGGGCAATCATCGCCTGCTGCATCAAGTCCGAGAAGACGCGATATGGTGCCAGTGGCGAGCTGGGATTCTGCCCCGTGAGTTTCTTGAGTTGCTTGACCGCCGCCTCGTAACTCGCCACATCCGGAAACTCCACGCGGGCCTTCATCGCACCCGACCCCTCCAACGCCTGCACGCCACAGTTGTCGGCGAGCTGTGCGCCCAGCTCCGCACCGGCGGTCAAAAGCCATGGACGGAACTCGACCACTTGACTGGTCACCTGGTCATCCGGCCCCCGGAAAAACAACTCGGCGTGGCTTTCATCGGCGACTTCCAGTGCCACCAGGCGCTCGTATGCACTATGAATCAATTCTTTTTCGATCATCTTTCCCTCCATTCACGTGGCAGAAATGCCTCGGAGGACAAACTCCCACGGGAAAGTGCATTATTTTATGTTGTCAGCCAATTGCAGTCTTAAACAGTATTTGTTATCCGTCTTAACTTAACACTGTTTCTGCAATTGACGCTGTATTCGCAATAAGAAATGTTGCTTTATACCTCCACAACTGATGAAGCCACTCGCCGCAGAACGCCGCTCTGGCTGCACGCCGACTGGTTCGCTCTCCTCATCGAAGCGCTCCTGCTGGCAATCGGAGTGGCGTTCATCTACGGTGCCGGAGTCCAAATCGACGGTGACCTGGCGCACAAGTGGTATCGACAGCTTGCCTGGATTGGCATGGGCAGCGTGATCTATGTGGTCGCCGCCACGGTGGACTACCACTTCTGGGCGCGCCACAGCTGGCTGTTTTATCTGGGAGGAGTGTTGCTTCTGGTTGTCGTACTCGTCTTCGGCAAGACGCTTAACAGCACAAAGGGCTGGCTGCTGGTGCCAGGCATCGGCTTCCTCCAGCCCGTCGAACTGGCCAAGCCCTGCACCTTGCTCTTTCTGGCATGGCTGGGGACTCGCCCGGCAATGCGTCAATCCAATCTGGGCGAATGGCTGCCCGCCATCACCCTCACGCTGGTGATGCTCGTGCCCGTCGGGTTTATCTGCCTCCAGCCGGATGTGGGTACCGCGATGGTCTTCTTTCCTGTCACGCTGACGCTCATTTTCCTCACCGGCTTCCGCTGGCGGTGGTTCCTGCTGGGCTTCGCACTGCTTGCGCTCGCCACGCCGTTGCTTTATCTGGCAATGAAACCCTACCAGCAGGACCGAGTCAAAGTCTTTGCCGAGGCGCCTGCCCAAGGGCTCATTGATCTGGTCACGCCGATCCTCTCCGAACAAACTGCGACGCATGCCCGCGAGGGACTGGATAAATTCCTGGCTCCCCAAGCCGGCGAACGCAAGCCGGACGACTGGAATGCGGTGCAGAGCCTCCTGGCCGTGGGTTCCGGCGGTTTCACTGGCAAGGGTTATCTCAAAGGCACCCAGCATCTACTCGGATACCTTCCACGAACCATCGCCACCACCGACTTCATCTTCTCCGTCATCGCCGAGGAGACGGGCTTTTTAGGCGCCGCCACCCTCCTGGCACTGCTCACCGGTTTGATGCTCTGCTTCTGCAAGACCGCATTGTTGGCACGCGACCGACTCGGCACCTTTATCGCCATCGGTGCCGCCGTCATCTTCACCACCCATATCGTCATCAACATCTCCATGACCATCAAGGCCGCGCCCATCGTGGGGCTCCCCCTCCCATTCGTCAGCTACGGCGGTTCCTTCATGCTGGGAACAATGCTCCTGGCCGGTCTTGTCCAAAGCGTGGAACTGCACCGCAGACGTTCGCACCTGAGCTTCGCCACCGAATCCGACGAACAAGAAAACGAGAATGACATCTGAGGAATCACCTATGACGGAACTCCCCGACGCCATCCAGAATTTCTTTTTCCCAAAGTTTGACCGGCGGTTCCTCATACGGGTCATCTGCCTGGCCACTGTGACCTTCATCGTCTGCCGGTTCATCGTTTCCCCCGCCTGGACCAATGGCGGAAGCATGCTCCCCACCTACCAGGAACACCAGTTCCTTCCCGTGCTCAGATGCAAATACTGGTTCTCCAAGCCCCAGCGTGGTGACGTGGTGATGGTCCGCTTCCTCGGCAACCGCGTAATGCTCCTTAAACGCATCGTCGCCCTCGCCGGTCAGACCGTCGAGTTCCGAGACGGCATTCTCTATGTGGATGGCGAGGAGAGTACCGAATTCTGGAACCATCTCACGCCCTGCGATTGGAACCTCCCGCCCAGAGTCGTTCCGCCTGGTGAAGTCTATGTAATTGGCGACAATCGCGCCATGCCAATCAACGACCACCACTTTGGCCATGTCCGCGCCGACCGCATCGTCGGCGCACCACTCTGGTAATGCGTAATGCGTAATTTCGGGCTTGTGCGTTGCGGCTGCAAGCCACAGTCTTCCCCGCTGCCAAGCCACAGTCTTCCCCGCTGCCAAGCCGCAGTCTTAAAATCCAAATCCGCCATGGCTGAAACCTCCACCTACCCCTTTGAAGTCCGGCTGCTAAGCGACCTGGAAAAAGTCTTCCCGACCCGCGACCTGAACGCGCCGGAACTGCGCGGGCCCCTGTATGGTCTTCGTGGCGAACGCATCTCCTTCCAGATTGCGGTGAAGAGTCCCCGTTCGACCTACCTGGTTCCAGAAGTCGCCTCCCCGCTGGCGCCCTACATCACCATCCGCTCGGTCGAATGCGTCCCCTGCGACAACCCGTGCTCGCCAGACGACCCGGACATCATCAGCGCAGAACCCGGTCTTTACCCCGACCCGCTGATGCCCCTGGCACGGGACAACATCTTCTGCCTGGGCGCCCGCTACTGGCAGGCCCTCTGGGTGACCGTCGCTCTTCCGCCGGACGTGCCAGCCGGCCGCCACCTGCTCGCCATTACCCTGCGCACCGCCACGGCCGAGATTCCCACGCCCTGGG
>JAFZWH010000010.1 GCA_017617415.1 Victivallales bacterium
AGCTGGGACACGGACGCCCGCCATCATAGTAGAACGGTCGTCGCACGCCATCCGCAGTCTCCTCGACCACAATGGCCTCGGGGTGTTCGCGCAGCCACCACTCCGGCGCACTGAGATAGATGCGCGGAATCAGATAGGCATTGGGCGCCACGGCAAGAGTCTCCTGCGCACGCTCGTCGAACTCGGCAAAGTCCATCTCGCCAGGGGACACTGCGACCGTTCGCGAGAGGAAGTACCCCTGTTCGTTGGCGTTGCTGCAGAAGCCAAGGACGCGCAGGCCGCTCTCGTAGAATGCCTTGGCACCCAGGACGCCCGGCGCGTAGGTCGCCCGCATCATTCCGCAGTAGGGTTCGCCGTTGATGTGCAAGATGGGAGCGCCAAGATGCTCCTTGACCTCCACATGGCTCAGTTCCGTCGTCGCATGCCCCTGGATACGGACGCGCTGTTCGCCGCCCTGCGGCACGGCCTCGCCACAATGAATTGATATAATATATTCTTTATCAAATAGATATTTAGATATTGGTAAAATTTCGGCGCCAAGTATCCATATATCCCCATCCACGCGGATGTCCGTGAAAGGGATTCTCAGCGGCGTACCAGTCCCATCTGCGGGCGCGATTTCCAGCCATGCGCGAGGATCGGCAGGCTGGGTCCCCGCGAAACGCACGCGCTGTTCGGGGAAACGCAGTGACTCGCCGGCCTCCAGCGTTGCAGGAAGGCTAAGCGCGGGTTCCAGCACGCCCTGGACGGGCTCGGGGTCGCAGGCGACGACCTGACGGATCTGGAAGTGCATTGCCGTGTTCGCAGGAAAACCGTTCGTGCGGATATCCAGGAAGGGCTTCGGAAAGCCCTTTTGCGTGAGCGGTCCGCGAACCACGCAGTTGAAGACGAGCGTGTGCCACTCGCCGTCGTTAGGCAATTCGCACAGCGGGTCATAGACGCGAAGCGAATCGTTGAGCCAGCCGATGCCACCCTCGCCGAAGAAGCGCACCCCGCAGTTCACCATGACTGGCACGGGACTCAGGTTGCGCATCTGCACCACGAACTGTTGCGCTGGGACAAAGCCAATCGGCGCATAGCGCACGAGATTCTGCGTGAGGTCGTCGGCAGCATGGCGACAGTAACGCCAATCCAGCGCGTGCGCCTCGGCGTCATAGCGCAACTCCTCGTAGTCGAAGTCCACGCTGACCATATCACGCGGCAGCTGTGTCTCCCAGCACGAAGCATTCGCGCCATCGTAGATGACGCGCTCGCTCTGCGCGAACAAAGGAAGCGCACCACTGACCGCCACGCATAAAACAAACTGAACAAATGCAAAGACTCGATTCATTGTTTTTTCCGTAAGATTTCTCATGCAATCGACGGCGGCCGTCGCGCCAGAGGCGTCGCCCAGACCGCAACACCCCCCGCGCACAACGCCACTTTCACCCAAAAGCCGATTCGCTTTTGCTTCACGGTTAATCTCATTATAAAACGTGACCTAAATATAATCAAAGTTTCTTCTAACATTTATCGTCATTGTAATTTAATATCTTCACAAAAGTGTAATTTTCTTCGGTTTTGTTTCGCCAGTTTTTCCCAAAGAAGTATTTTAAACACAAAGTCATCAATTGCGAATACATTTCCCACCAATGCTTTTGAAATCCATCCACCGAATCCTGTTTGCCTGCGGGCTCATTCTTGGCTTCCACTTGATTGCCAACAACTCTCTGCACGAGCCATACGGAATCTGTGCCCATATCAGCCTGGGCGAGTTGGACATCGCGGAGGATGAAATCCACCGGCTGGACAAAATCCCCCTGAAATGGATTCGCACGGACTTCGACTGGGCGGGCATCCAGCACACCCCGGACGACTGGAACTACAGTCGGTTGGACAGGCTGCTGGAAATTGTCCAGGCAAACGATGTCCATCTGCTGCCGATTCTGGACTACGATGTCTCGTGGGCGCATCCCGCTTATCAGCACTTGGATGAGTGGTGTGAGTATGTCCGCCGGACCGTCAGCCGCTACGGAAGTGTCCTGCGCCATTGGGAGGTCTGGAACGAGCCGAACGGCTTCTGGGAAAAGCCCGCGCGTCCGGAGGATTATTCACTGCTTCTAAAGCGCAGTTACGAAGTCATCAAGGCCATCGACCCGGAGTTGCAGGTGCTTTATGGAGGAACATCCGGCGTCCCGCTGGACTACATTGAGGCGTCTTTTCAGGCTGGAGCCGCCGACAGTTTCGACATCATGAACATCCATCCCTATCAAGATGGCGACACGCCGGAGCAGATTCTTCCCCAACTAACAGCACTCCAAGCGATGATGAAACGGCACGGCTGCGGTGACAAGCCCATCTGGCTCACCGAAATCGGATGGTCAACCGCCGACCAAGACAGTACATTGGACCATTTAGTCGCCGAGGCAGTGACCGCCGCCTTCCGACGTCTCGGCATCCCCGAAGGAAAGCACCGTCTTGCCGTCGTGATGGACAAACGGGGCGGGGGACAACGACCACCTCACAACATCAGGCACTTCTTCACCGGATGCCAGCCCATTTCCCTGGACGAAATCGCCACGCTGTCGCCAGAGGAATACCCCGTTCTGGTGCCCACCAGCAACGAGGTGTTCCCCGCGCGGTATCACGATGCGCTCCGCGCCTACCTCGCCCAAGGGGGCACATTGCTGTTGCCCTTCGGCCTGCCCTTCTACTATGATGTCCAACTCCAACCGGACGGCACCCTCCGCAAAGTGCAGGTCAACGAGCGCGACGTCGCCAGCTTCCATCTCGCCTGGAAAACCTGGTGGACGCATCCCGAAGTGCCGGAGGACATGACGTTCCAAAAGGCCGCGCCTGGCTTCGAGGACGCTCTGACAAACCGCTGGACGGGCAAGGCCGGTGCGCGTTTCCTGGACGACTGTAACCTGAAGCCCGGCGACACCTTCACGCCCATCGTGCTCGCCGGAGACAATGACTTCGAAGGCCCCGTCATCGCCTTATACGAACTCAACAGTGACCTCAAGGGAAATATCATCGTCAACACGGAAATGCATCTTGGAAAGTGCGTTTCTCCGGAAGTTCAGGCGGAGTTTCTCCCCCGGACCTACCTGATCGCCCTCGCGGCCGGCGCGGAGCGCGTCTTCTGGTACAACTTCCGTGCCTGGGAAGGCGATCCCATGGAGCCGGAACATCATTTCGGAATCGCGCACCGCGACCTCTCGCCCAAACCAGCCTATTACGCCTTCCAAGCCTTGGCGAAACTCTGTCCGGACGGCTCCACCCGTCCCGTCCTCACCATCACCGGACAAGTCCATCATGCCGAATGGAGCACTCCCGACGGCACGCGCTGTCATGCCATCTGGACACCAGACTTTCCCGAGGAGTGTTCGCTGACCGCCGAAGGAACCATCACGGGGGCATACGACCTCTATGGACGGCCCCGTGAACTTCCCGCCAAAACGCTCCGAGTTGGTCCAGAACTCATCTATCTGGTTGGCCCAGAGAAAATCACTTTAAAGGGCAACGTGGGGAAATAAGGCGTTATATTATAATCTCTTACAAGACTAAGTACTGCGTTTTTGACCGCGCAGAAACGACTCCATTCTCTTTTCTCTTTCCGCGATGCTCAGCGACCGCGACTATTTCAACCAGCCTTCATCCAACAACTTCTGGCAGCGTCACAGCGCCGTGTTCCTGATTATCATCGCGAACGCGGTGATTTATCTTCTAACGCTGCTGACCGGCGGCACAGGCAATACCCCATACCATGGCCCCAGTGTGCTACTGGCATTCGGAGCGCTGTTGCCCGGCGCACAATTTGGCTGGCAACTCTGGCGGCTGGTGACCTACCAGTTCCTCCACGCAGACTTCTGGCACCTGTTTTTCAATATGTACGGCGTGTGGCTCTTCGGCGGAATGGTTGAACAAAGCCTCGGCAAGACCAAGACCCTCGCGCTCTACTTTTTCAGCGGTGTCCTCGGCGGCATCTGCTTCGCGCTGGCCAATTGGCATACCCAGGCAAGTTGCGTTGGCGCCTCCGGGGCACTCTTCGGACTGATGGTCGCCGCCGCGATCGCCTTCCCGCAGGCGAGGATGTTCCTGCTTTTCCCCCCTATCCCCATCAGACTCTGGGTGATGGTGGTCATCTATTGTGCCATTGAGGTCCTTTATGCGCTCAGCGGCACCGGCGGAAACATCGCCCATCTGGCACACTTGGGTGGCGCACTCGGCGGACTACTCTTCATGTATCGCCCATTCACGCAACTTTTCGCCGGTGGAATTCGATGGCACTCTTCGGCTCGAAGGAGTACATCCGCCCCTCCGCATGCCGCCCCGCCGAGGAGCACAGAGCCGTTCGAGTTCAACCAGGAGGAACTCAATCGAATCCTCGACAAGATGTCCCGACAGGGATATGCACAGCTCACCGACGCGGAGAAGGAATACCTGCGGCAGTCCAGCGAGGAACTCAAACGCCAGCGGGGCAGATAACTATGTTAGCTCGCTTGCGAGCGAGAACCAGGGGCGGAAAATCCAGGGCGTGGGGAACTGTGGTTCTTGCCCGTAGCGGGGGGCTACTGCGGACCGTAGAAATCGCGGAATTTCAGTTGCATAATACACTTCCACGGCAACGGATACTGAGCGATACGATAGAGTTGTTCCGCCTCGGGGGCCAGCCGTGCCGACACGAAGACGGGTGCCACACCATTTGGTTCCTCCCAGAAGCGCGGATTGGCCAGCAATAGCGTGCGGTCATAGACTCGTCGGGGCGAATGCCCCAGCACCTCGTAGTGCCATTTCGCCACCGTGCCGTCGTTGTCACTTACCAGAAGATAGCTATTGTCGCAGAGTCCGGCGTCGTGCAGATTGCGTACGATGGTGCGCGTGGAGTCATCCCCACGGTACTGCTGCTTCAACAGGTCCTGCGGGATGTCGCCGGCGCGAACCATTTGCAGACAAGTTCGCTCTTGCCAAGCAGTTATGCCTATTCCCAAGAACACCGCCACGACCGCTGTTCCCAATAGGACCTTGGTGCAACGGAAACGATGAGGAAGAGTACACAGCGACAGCAAGGCCGCAAAGGTGACCATCGGGAAAAAGACGAGAGAATTTCGAGGGAATGGAACAGTCTGGCGCCCGACCGCGACATACATCAGAAATTCCATCCCTATCCAGCTGATTAAAATGATGTTGCTTCTATTGAACAAGGGTGTTCGCCAGATGTTGCGGACAAAACGCGAAATCACCAATGGCAACATCAGAACGCCTAGATGCACTGCGAGAGCAAGAAGAACATGAAGGAAAGAGGAGGAGGTTGTCCACCAGTCGGCGGAAATCTCCGCGGCATCAAGTCGAGCGATGCGAAATTGTTCGCCTAACGTGAGATAGTAGGCGAACCCCAGAAGAGCGCCCAGCATGGTTGGAACCCCCGCAACAATGGCTCGCTGGCTGTTTTTGCCAAGGAAGTTGCAACCTGGATAACGCTCCACGGCGATCCAGGAGGCGATGGCAGCAGGGAAAATAGCGGCGGATGGCATGATAAGCGGTTGCGCAAGACTGGTCAGGAAAAGCGCGAGCTGCGTTCGCCAGGTCGGGGTTTTGTTTTGAACTTGTTCCAATAGAGTTGCGGCCAGTGCCACGCCAACGGCAGCCAACAGCATCGAGAGCGAATAGCCTCGTATTTGGTAAGCAAAAGCGGGAAAGACGGGACTGGCCGCAAAAACCACCGCACCCAGCACCGCAATCCGCGCGCCCAGCCATTTCCGCCACCAGAAGATAATGACCGCCAGTGTCAGTACACCGAAGACAAGCGAGGGCAGCCGTAGCAGAATCTCAGGAGCGCTTACCGATACGATTTTCAGCCAGCACCAGTAGATGGCAGTAGAGAGGATATGGTTGTTCGCCAGGGTGTAATTGCGGAAGACCGAACCCAGCGTGGTGCCTGGGTGGAATGCTCCAGCATAGTTATACAGCGTGATGACCTCGTCAATCCACAGTTGCGCAGTCGCCCAGGGCAGAATCCGCACCACGTAGAGCACCAGGGCAAAGATAAAGCCAATCCAACTGGTTCTGCGGGAGGTCATTCGGCAAAGAAATGGTCTTCGACCATCCGGCAGAGCGCGTGATAGATGGGCAGATGATACTCCTGGATACGGTAGGTCTCGCGGGAAGGCACGCAAATTGCGACATCCGCCAGTTGCGCCAGCGTGCCACCACCCTCACCCGTCATTCCCAAGACCTTCATGCCCTTGAGGCGAGCCACCGCCACCGCATAACGCACATTCTTCGCGTTCCCGGAGGTCGAGATGCCGAGCAGCACATCGCCGGAACGTCCCAAAGCATACAGTACTTGAGCCACATCCAGTTCCCCGCCAAGGTCGTTGCGCACCGCGCTTCCCGCCCCGGGAAAGTTCATCAGCGAGACGCACCGCAAGCCCTGCTGCAACCTCGTGGAAAGCAACTCCGCGACATCGGGGGACTTGGCGGCAAGCGCCTCGCGTTCCTCCTTTGCCATTGGGCGTTTCTTGCAGAAGCCCTTGAGTAGTTCGCCGGAGATATGGTCGGCGTCCGCACAGGAACCGCCATTTCCACAGGTGAAAAGCGTACCGCCCTGCTCCTGGCAAGCGATGACGATTTGTGCGGCATGTTCAATTTCCGCTTTGCAATCAGCAAGTTGCGGGTAGTTTTGCAAAAGGATTTCCAGTGGAGTCATAATGACCTCGGATGAAAAGTGGATTTCTGCGTGAACTGCTTAAATATAAACCTTGACACTGCATCTCTTCGACAAGAAACGCAAAAACCACGCAAAATGGAAATCGGCTAATCGAAAACTTCCGAGGCAATTGCAAAACTACCTCCTTCATTTCATGGCAATATGGACATCAGAATCTTATGTTCGGTTGTCTGCTTTTTTTCGGATATCGCTTGCAAAAAAAACAATGCGTGGCATATTATGTAAAGTCTCAAAACTGACGGCAGAAATGCCTTGCGACATGCGTGGTTAGACGCATGCCGCAACGTCACTGGTCAGTTAAGACAAATGACGCTGTCTCAGCGTCCGCTTACGCAGGCATCCGGACCACCGGATGTCTGCCCTTTTTTTATCGGCCGAAACGAATCCGGATTAGGATGATCCAAATGGACATTGGCTTTCACCTCCTTGCCCCGTTACGGGCGTTGGCTGGCTACGACCAATGACGCAACGGCATTCTGCCGTCAGCCACCAGAATATACTCCGGCTTGGATGGTTTTCAAGCAAACAACAAAAATATTTTTGATTGAATAAAATAATATATTTTTATGTGATTTTCTATTATTTTAGACAAATTTTTAAAGCAAACAGCGCGTTTTTTCCGTGCTGTTGAGGTTTCTGATCCAGCCAATCCCGGCCTAAGTTAGGCAATTTCCAGCATACGTTCGATGGGCAGGCGTGCGCGATCCATGAGTTCCTTGGGCAGTTCCACCTTGGTCTCATGGGTTTCCAGTGCATGCAAAAGATTCTCCAGAGTGACCTTCTTCATGTTCGGGCAGGTCGGCAGGGGCTCCAGCGGATAGAGTCGTTTGTCGGGATTCTGCAACGCCAATTGATGGAGGATGCCATTCTCGGTTCCGATGATGAACTCCTGCGCGTCGGACTCCTTCACATACTTCACCATGCCGCCGGTGGAGAGCGCGGCGTCCGCCAATTCCACTACGGCGGGCAGGCACTCCGGATGCACCAGCAACTTTGCGTTGGGATACTGCGCCTTGATGCGCCGAACCTCGTCTGGATGGATGCGGTTGTGCGTAGGACAGAAGCCCGGCCAGAGCGCGAGTTTTCGTCCCAGTTTGGCGGCGGTGTTCGCTCCGAGATTTTGGTCGGGGAGAAAAAGCACTTCGCGGTCGGCGGGGATGGTGCGCAGCACCTTGTCCGCATTGGCGGAGGTGCAGCAGATATCCACGAGCGCCTTGACGGCGGCGGTGGTGTTCACATACGCCACAAAGACCGCCTCGGGATGAGCCTCGCGGTATTTTATAACCTCTTTCGGATCAGCCATGTCCGCCATCGGGCATCCCGCATCGGGAGCCGGCAGCAGCACCTCGGAATCCGGCGAGAGAATCTTGGCGGTCTCCGCCATGAAGCGCACCCCGCAGAAGACAATTACGGGCGCCTGGACCTTCTTCGCCTGAATGGAGAGCGCAAGCGAGTCGCCCACGAAATCCGCGATATCCTGCACTTCGCCACGAACATAGTTGTGCGCCAGGATCACCGCATTGTTCGCAGTCTTGAGTTCCTGAATCCGTTGGATGATTTCTTGCATGTCCATATCCTTTAATTTAAATGCTAAACAAAGTTTTGTGGCAGAAAGGTTATATTATCCCGTCTTTCCGAACAATCTTTTTTTTGGAGTCACTATCATGTCTGGTCAAACTGAGCCGCTTCCCGGCACATCTGATCTGTGGGAACCCGAGGTCGCCGAATGGCGCGATCTGGAAGGCATCGCCCGCGACGTATTCAACCGTTACGGCTACACCGAGCTGCGCACGCCGATCTTCGAGCGCACCGAGGTCTTCGTGCGCAATCTGGGCAACGAGACCGACGTGGTGCAGAAGGAGATGTACACCTTCCAGGACCGCGGCGGGCGCTCGCTCTCCCTGCGCCCCGAAGGCACCGCCGGCGTGATGCGCGCCATCGCCAACCACGGCCTGAACACCGGCGAGGAGTGCCGCGTCTTCTACATGGGCCCGATGTTCCGTGGCGAACGTCCCGCAGCCGGACGGCGCCGTCAGTTCCACCAGGTCGGCTGCGAAGCCGTCGGCTGCAATTCGCCGTGGATGGACGCAGAGACCATCGCGATGCTCGTGCATTTCCTCGCTGAACTGGGCATCACCGGTGCCAAGGTAATGGTCAATTCTCGTGGGTTGCCGGAGGACCGTCCGCCCATCGCCGCCGCTCTCAAGGAGTATTTCCAGCCGCATCTGGCCGAGATGTGTCCCGATTGCCAACGGCGCTTTGAGAACAACGTCTGGCGCATGCTGGACTGCAAGGTGCCCGCCTGCCACGAGATCGCCCTTGGCGCCCCGCACATCGCCGACCTCCTCGGCGACGCCAGCAAAGACTTCTTCGCAAAGGTCTGCGATGGCCTTAAGTCCCTCGGCGTGGACTTTGAGGTCGCCCCACGGCTGGTTCGCGGACTGGACTATTATGTCCACACGGTCTTTGAAATCACCCACACCGCACTCGGCGCGCAGGATGCGCTGGCCGGCGGCGGCCGTTACCAGATTACCCTCCCCGGCACCAACACCGCCATCGAAGGCGTGGGATTCGCGGCCGGGATCGAGCGGTTGCTCATGGCACGCAACGCATTGGGCATCAAGGCCGCCGAAGCACCCGCCGCCGACACCTACATCATTGCGCCGAGCGCCGCCGCGATTCCCGTCGCGCTGCAGTTGGCGGGCGAACTGCGCGCGAAGAATCTCGGTGGACGTGTCCATGCGGACTTCACTGGTCGTTCGATGAAGGGCCAGTTCCGCTCCGCCAACAAGTCCGGCGCGAAACGCGTGCTGGTCATTGGCGACGATGAGCTGGCCAACGGCACCGTGACCTGCAAGAATATGGCCGACGGCTCCCAGACCTCCGTGCCTCGCACCGAAGTCGCCGCCTGGCTAATTGCTAATTGCTAATTGTTAATTGCTAATTACTAATTTCAAAATGAACCGCACGCATCATTGCAATGAACTCGGGCTGGCCAATGTCGGTCAGCGTGTCTCCCTCTGCGGCTGGGTGAACTCCTGCCGCAACCTGGGCGGAATGCTCTTCATCGACCTGCGCGACCGCGAGGGCATCACCCAGCTGGTCATCGACCCCGCCACTGCGCCGCAAATCGCAGAGATTGCAAAACCTATTCGTGAAGAATGGGTTCTGCAAGTCGGGGGAACCGTCCAGGCCCGTCCTGAGAACATGGTGAACGCCAAGCGTGCCACTGGAGCCATCGAAGTCGCGGTGGATGAACTGAAAGTCCTCAACCAGGCCGCGCCCATGCCCTACAACCTGGACGACCCGGCGGCATCCGACGACCTCCGCCTCAAATACCGCTACCTCGACATGCGCCGCAGTGGGTTGCTCGACACTCTGCGTCTTCGCCATCAAATCGCCCATGTTATCCGCAACGTATTGGACCAGAATGGCTTCATTGAGGTCGAGACGCCCATCCTCACCAAATCCACGCCCGAAGGTGCGCGCGACTACCTAGTACCTTCCCGCGTGAAGCCCGGCGCCTTCTACGCCCTGCCCCAGTCGCCCCAGCAGTACAAGCAGCTCCTGATGGTCGGCGGCGTCGAGCGCTACTTCCAGATTGCCAGGTGCTTCCGCGACGAGGACTTGCGCGCCGACCGCCAGCCGGAATTCACCCAGGTGGACCTCGAAATGAGCTTTGTCGAGGAGAAGGACGTGCAGGACATCACCGAGAAAATCCTCGCCGCCGTGATGAAGGAGGTCAAAGGCATTGACGTCCAACTGCCCTTCCCCCGCATCACCTGGAAAGACGCGATGACCCGCTACGGCTCCGATAAGCCGGACACCCGCTTCGGTCTGGAGATGCAGAATGTCACTGCGCTCTTTGCCAACTCCACCTTCAAGCCTTTCCAGGCCGCCGTGGAGGCCAACGGCACCATCGAGGCGCTCAATGCGACTGGCCTGGCCGCCGCGACCTCCCGCAAGGGCATTGATGCCCTCACAGAGTCCGCCAAGCTCATGGGAGCCAAGGGCCTGGTCACCCTTAAAGTGGACGAGAACGGCGCGCTCAACGGCCCCGCCGCCAAATTCCTCACCGACGAGGAGACCGCCGCACTCAAGGCCACGCTCGACGCCAAGCCCGGCGACCTCCTGTTGCTCGTCGCGGACATCTCGTTCCGCGTGGCTTGCAACGCCCTCGGACGCGTGCGCCTCGACCTGGCCAACACCCACGACCTCATCCCGAAGGACAAATTTAACTTCTTGTGGCTCACAGAGTTCCCGCTATTCGACTGGGACTTTGAGGAACAGCGCTGGGTCGCTGAACACCATCCTTTCACCCGTCCGATGGACGAAGACCTGCCACTCCTCAAGACCGACCCCGGAAAGGTCCGTGCCCGCGCCTACGACATCGTCTTGAACGGTTGCGAGGCCGGCGGCGGTTCCATTCGTATCCACGAGCCTGCACTCCAGAGCCTGATGTTCGAGACACTCGGAATTTCCCCCGAATCCGCACGTGCCCGTTTCGGACATCTCCTCGATGCATTCTCCTTCGGGGCGCCTCCGCACGGCGGTCTCGCTCTCGGCTTCGACCGACTCGTAATGCTCATTACTGGCGCTGACTCCATCCGAGACACTATCGCATTCCCCAAAACCGCCAAGGCCGCCTGCCTGATGATGGATGCGCCAAGCAGTGATGTGGACTCCAAGCAACTCGCCGAACTCGGAATCATATTAAATACATCACAACTAATTGATTCCAAATAGGTTATGAATATATTACCACACGTATTCCTCCTGATTCTGTGGTGCATGGTCGCCACAGCGGAGGAATGCGTGGTTCGTATTCTCCATACCACAGACCTCCACGCCAACCTCACTGGCGATGCTGTCTCTCCCACCTCCTTTGCCCAGCTGTCCACTGTCCTCAAGACGCTTCGGCACGATGCGCCGGGAGCGGTTCTCCACATTGACACTGGCGACACCATTGAGGGCAGCCTGGCCGGCGCCATCTGCAAAGGACGTCCTATCTTAAATGCTCTATCCGCAATGGGCTGCGACATCTGGGTGCCGGGCAATCACGAGTTCGACTTCGGACCCGAGAATTTCCTGTTCTTGACCGAAAACTGCCCGCTCCCCATGCTCTGCGGAAACCTCTGGCCACGCGGCACGCCGCCGGAAAACCGCTATCCCGCCTGGAAACTCTTCATGTTTCAAGAGACACGCATTGCGGTGATCGGCCTGACCGCCTCATATCTACCTAATTGGTATTTGGAGGACTTCCGCGAGGCCTTTGAGGTCGAAACCGCCGTGGCGACCTTGAAGCGTGTCCTCCCGGAAGTGCTCCAAGAAAAGCCCGACGCCATTATCCTGGCTATCCATCAGGGACTTGCCAGCCGCAAAAACGACCCGCGAGGTGTCAACGAAGTTGCCACTATCGCCTATCGCTTCCCTGAAATCGACCTGATTCTCGGCGGTCACACCCACCGTGCCTTCCCCGGACAAGGCATCAGCCACTCTTGGTATCTACAGCCCGCCGCCCATGGCGAGTTCATCGGAGTGGCCGAAATGACGATTGACCGCGCCGAACACCGCGTGACCAAAATCACTTCGCGGCTGGTCCAGACCGTCCTGGACACTCCGCCTGACCGGCTTGTCATGGAAATGCTTTCTGGAGTCATCACCGAAGCGGCCACGCTGGAAGCCACTGTTCTTCACGCACCATTGCCGAAAGAAGTCAGCGCCAAAGGGCAACCCGGCGTCTCCTGCCCCATCAGCGAACTTATCTGCACAGCGCTGGCTGATGCCACTGCTGCCGAGGTCGCTCTCCATGGCACCCTATCCGACATCGGTCTGCCCGCCGGGAAGCCTATCACCGGCGCCGACCTCTTTGCGGTCGTTCCCTACGAAAACACCGCCGTCACCGCCGAACTCACCGCCGAAGAACTGGAGGAAGTCATTGCAGAACAGTGGTCACAGCGAAAGGTGTACACCTATTGCGGCTTTTGGGGTGGCGATGTAATCATCGACGGTGTCGGCAAGGCACACATCACCGGCATCGGTCCAGAGCACGCCGCACCCGTGCCAGACCGCCGCTACCGCCTCGTCCTCAACTCCCACACCGCCGCCGGCGGCGGTCGAACCCCGACCCTGCGGCGCATCCTCGCCAGTCCCGCCGCCAAGTGCACGAACACCGGCAAGAACACCCGTGAAATCATGTGCAGATGGTTGCAAAAACATCCCGATGACTTCACCGTCATCCCCTATCCATGGATCCGAATCGCCAAGTGACTCGGTAATCGAGGCAATTGCTTTTAATTACCTCTTTTGAACAAAATTCCCATATTTTGTGTAAAATCCACAAAATAAACATTCACCCTTTTCGTTTATCAGTATGACCACGGCACAACACACGCCAGCACCTCAGCCCGGAGACGCCGAGCTGCTGACGTTGTGCCGACAGGGAGACGACCAAGCATTTGAGGCGCTATACAACCGCTACCGACTCCCCCTTTTCTCCTATCTCCACCGGCTCCTTCCAGGTCGCACCGATGTGGTGGACGACATCTTCCAGCAGACTTGGCTCAAGGCAACCCAGAACCTCGGACGCTACACTGACCAGCAGCGCTTCCTTGCCTGGCTCTGCCGCATCGCCCACAACCTCGTGATGGATTTCTTCCGCTCGCGGAAACACCTCGATGACGACGAGGTGCCCGAAAGCTACGCCTCACCCGACCGATCCCCAGACGAAGAACTCTCCTACGAACAACGCCAGCAGGCGCTCGACGCGGCCATCCAGCAACTTCCAATCGAACAACGCGAAATCATAGCATTGCGCTCCCAAGGCATCGCATTCAAAGACATCGCCGCCCAGAAAGGCATCTCGCTCAACACGGCCCTCGGAAGAATGCATTATGCCGTCCAGAATCTCCGGAAAATTCTCGCTGATCTTCTATGAATGAGGAGGTCGCCATGAACTGCCAAGAATGCCAAAACGAATTGCTCCTGCATTCCGAATTGTCCTCCACCGCCCAGACGCATTTAGACAACTGTGCGGAGTGCCGTGACTTCGCAAAACTCCTCGTGCTGGTCTCGCCGCCTGAGCCATCTCCAGAACTTGACTCTCGTGTTGTCGCGGGCTGCCGCGGCATTTTGGCTGCCCGTCGGCACTGGCGCCGGTATCGCCAAGCGCTATTGGGCGTTGCCGCCGCTGCCGCCGTGTTGCTCTCGGTCACGATTTTCCATACTCGCAGCCAGGGTCCCATGGCTCCGCCGCATCCGGAACTCGCCGTCGGCTTCGCCCCCACTGCCGAAGAATACACCGAAGCGCTCTCATGGGATGTGGGTGTCAGCCTTTCCTCCGCCGAACTGGACCAGGTGGAATTGGATCTGGAACTCCTCACCGCCGGACTTTAATCCAATTAGCAATTAGCGACCGATGACCGGTGCCTGACACATTAAGACACCTACTTGGGGAACCAAACGAACCCACGATGCTGAAACATCCCTCAAAAATAATATTCATCCTTTTGACAATCAGTATCTTGCTGATTTATCCAAAAGCTTTCTCCGAAATTCCCGCCACATCTGCGGAGACGGAATTCCACGATTATCCCGAATTGCCACCGCCTCATCCGGCAGGTCCTCCCCATCATGGCAAAGGCGACCGGATGCCTCCTCCTGTGCGATATTACTTCACCCAGCTGAAACAGGAAAACCCCGCCGAATATGAACGGCTCCTCAAACTGCGGATGGAAGATCGGGAGCAATTTATGAAAGAGATGACTCAGCGCTTTCCACGCCAGCATGATCCTGCCGAGGAAAAATTCCGCGAACTGGATCAGAAGTGTTGGGAATTGGCACGGCAGTTGCAAACCGATCCGCCGCCGGAAAACGCAGACGAATTGCGTAACCAGCTTAACGAACTGGTTGCCGAGTCTGTCGATTCGATGATTCAGCAGACACAGCAACGCCTGGAAGAGATTCAGGCACGCCTGAAGCAGATGGAGCATCTCCGGGACCGCATTGTCCAGCAGCGGCTGGATTTCTACATGAAGCATCCGCGTCCCCCCAAACCGCCGTTGCCCCAGGACGACGAGAAGACTGTATCAGAGCAAGTTAGCCAATAGATAAAAGTGGCGGGCACGCATGTGGGCATGTTGCGCAAACTGGAAACAGCATGCGGGCATCTTATTTAGCGTTTCCGGGTTAATCGAAGCTGAAACGCCAAGTAAGAGCCCATTTGCAGGCACATGAGGAACGTGAGTTTTTTCACGCGCGCGAAAATATTGTGGGATAAGGAGAAAATCTTTATCAACATATTACATTAATGATTTGTAGAAATATCCTTTCACTTTCAGTCAGGAGTCGTCCGATGCGTCGAATATCCATCCTGTCCATCCTCATCTTGTTTCTATGCAGCCTTCTGACCAGCCAGGCCTCGTGGTGGTGGCCATTCAAGAAGAAAGCGCCCCGCTACGAACCGCCGGAAGTCCATCAGACAGGGAAATACATCACTCCTGTGCAAGTGGACCCCAGCAAGACAATCCATGAGAAACGTACGCATGAGGATCCTGTTTCCATTGAGAAACTGGAGGAGCTGGCCAAGCGAGGCAACACCAATGCGCAGCTCACCCTGGGAAAGATCTATTTCGATGGCAGTGCCGGTGTAAAGCAGAATTACCACAAGGCGTTCCGGTATTTCGAGGAGGCCGCCAAAAATGGAAATCCGCAGGCGATGTACAACGTGGCCATCTGTTATGACGGCGGATTCGGTGTTCGCAAGGCATCCATCGAGAAGTGCCTGGAACTCTATCGTCGGGCGGCCGAGGCAGGAGTGCCGGAGGCACAGCTGAAGAGCGCTGTATTCGCCGAGGCGCAAGGCAAGCCCGAGCTCGCTTTTCGCTATTACAAAATGCTGGCGGACACAGGCGACACCCCATGCAAACTCCAAGTCGCACTTTTTCTTCTGAACGGCTATGGTGTCGAAGCAAATCCAGAACTGGCCGTGAAATATCTCCTGGAAGCCGCTCAGGACGGCAATACCCGCGCACAAATTCAACTGGCCGACTGCTATCAGCAGGGCCTCGGCGTGCCGACAGACTACCAACAAGTCGCCAGCTGGCTCACTTTGGCGGCACACGAGGGCGACCCCGAAGCACAAGCCAAACTCGGCACTTGCTACGAACGCGGGCTCGGCGTGAACCAAAACGCCGAAATGGCCTTCTACTGGTACAAAATCAGTGCCGAGGCCAAATACGCACCCGGACAGTATCTCCTGGGCAACTGCTACCATGACGGCTACGGCACCAGCGTCAATCTCCCTCTCGCCTTTGAAAACTACACGCTGGCCGCCGAGGGCGACGATACGATGGCGCAACTTGCGCTGGCGCGCGCATACCAACGTGGGGAAGGCACTCAAATGGATCCCGACCAGGCAATCCGCTGGCTTACCCGTGCGGCCGACAACGGGCTTCCCATCGCACAGGCACGCCTCGGCAGCCTTCTTTTCATCGGCACTGACACAATCCCCGCCAATCCGACTCGTGCCCAGCAACTGCTGGATGAGGCAGTTGCGTCAGACGACCCACTCGCAATCATCCAAGTCGCACTTTGCTACCTCAATGGCGAGGGCGTGGCGGTGAATCGTCCTCGCGCCAATGCGCTACTCCAGCGTGCCGCGAATCTGGGAAGTTCTGAGGCGATTGAACTTCAAAAGACCTTCTTTCCAGATTAACATCTACGGAATTGCATCATCAGTTACCATGAATCAGAAAATCACTGTCCGCACCCTGCGTGAATACAAGGCGCAAGGGGAAAAAATCTTGATGCTCACCGCCTACGATGCATGCACTGCCGCCTGGGCAGAGGCAGCTGGCGTGCCGACCATCCTCGTCGGCGATTCGATGGGCAATACTGTGCTGGGATACTCCAACACCCTTCCCGTGACCTTGGAGGAGTCTCTGGCGCACACCGCCGCTGTCCGTCGCGGTGCACCAAACGCCTTCGTCATTGGCGACATGCCGTTCCTGAGCTACCAGGTCTCTGTCGAGGAGGCCGTGCGAAATGCGGGTCGATACCTCAAGGAGTGCGGTGCCGATGCCGTGAAGTTGGAGGGTGGGCGCGACATGCTCCCAGTCATCGAGCGGCTGGTCACCGTCGGCATCCCCGTTGTCGGCCATATCGGCCTGCTCCCGCAGTCTGTGCTTAAAGACGGCGGATACCGCCTTCACGGCAAAGCAGAAGCAGAGGCCAAGGCACTTATCGCGGACGCGAAAGCACTGGATGCCGCAGGTGTCTGCATGATGGTATTGGAGGGCATTCCACGTGAATTGGCCATCGCCATCACCGCACAGGTCGCCACGCCCACCATCGGCATCGGCGCGGGCGCGGGAACTGACGGGCAGGTTCAGGTCATAGCGGACCTCCTTGGACTCACTCCAGGCGGCTTTACTCCAAAGCACGCCAAGCGCTACGCCGAACTCGGTGAAACCGCCATCGCCGCCATTCGCCAGTATGTCGCCGAAGTCCAGCAAGGCGTCTTCCCGGACAACCAGCACTCCACCGGGCAAGCCAAACCCGCAAAAAAAATAACAAATAACAACTTAGCAATAAGTTAGTTAAGCAAATAATAGAACAATCATGGAACTCTGTACTACCGTTACTGCCATCCGCGAATTGGTCACCGCCTGGAAGAAAGCCGGCCTTCGCATTGCCGTTGTGCCCACCATGGGCTATCTTCACGAGGGTCACCTCTCGCTGATGCGCATCGCGCGCCAGAACGCCGACCGCGTGGTCACTACCATCTTTGTGAATCCCACCCAATTTGGTCCAACCGAAGACCTGGAGAAGTACCCGCGTGACCTGAAACGCGACCAGCAACTCTGCGAAGAGGTCGGCGTGGACGCCATCTTCCATCCTGTCCCTGCCGAGATGTATGCGCCAGATTTCTCCACCTGGGTCACCGAAGGAAGCCTCTCCCAGACCCTCTGCGGGGCCTTCCGTCCCATCCATTTCCGCGGTGTCTGCACCGTCTGCCTCAAGCTCTTCAACATCACTTTGGCGGACGTGGCGGTCTTCGGGCGCAAAGACGCCCAGCAGGCGCTTGTCATTGAGCGGATGGTTCGTGACCTAAACATCCCCATCCAAATCATCCAGGCACCCCTCGTACGCGAAGCTGACGGCTTGGCGCTCTCCTCCCGCAACAAATACCTCGCTGCCGAAGAACGCACCCGTGCACTGGCGCTCTCCCGCGGACTTCGCGCCGCTCAAGCCAAATTCGACGCCGGCGAGCGCAACGCGCAGGCGCTCAAGGATGCCGTATTGGCGGAACTCACCCCTGCCGCCGACTCCATTGACTACGTGGACGTGATGGCCCGCGCCACTCTCCGTCCCATTGAGACCGTTGACCAGCCAGCTCTGCTGGCAATCGCCGCCTACATCGGAAAAACTCGCCTCATCGATAACCTGTTCCTGGACTAAACGGATAATCGGCGGAAGGCTCGCTTGTTCTTAGCGAGAACCTGGGGGCTGCAACCCTCTAACCTCTCTACTGGCGAGCGCCAGTAGTACTCTAACCTCTAACCTCTAACCTCTCTGCTGGCGG
>JAFZWH010000092.1 GCA_017617415.1 Victivallales bacterium
ACCAGAGACCTGACGAACGGGACCTGAGACCTGAGACCAGAGACCTGACGAACGGGACCTGAGACCTGAGACCAGAGACCTGACGAACGGGACCAGAGACCTGGGACCTGAGACCTGACGAACGGGTCCTGAGACCTGAGACCAGAGACCTGACGAACGGGACCTGAGACCTGGGACCTGAGACCTGACGAACGGGTCCTGAGACCTGAGACCAGAGACCTGACGAACGGGACCTGAGACCAGAGACCAGAGACCTGACGAACGGGACCAGAGACCAGAGACCTGAGACCTGACGAACGGGACCAGAGACCAGAGACCTGACGAACGGGACCAGAGACCTTAAACTTTTACCTTTACCCTTTTACATTTCAACTTTCATCTATGCCAAAGCGCACTGACATTCAAAAGATTATGCTGCTTGGGGCCGGTCCGGTGGTCATTGGCCAGGGTTGCGAGTTCGACTATTCCGGCGTGCAGGCGTGCAAGGCGCTCAAGCGCGAGGGCTATGAATTGGTACTGCTCAACAGCAACCCCGCCACCATCATGACGGACACGGAGTTCGCGGACCGGACCTACCTGGAGCCGATGACTCCGGAGTATCTCAGCGAGGTCATCCGCCGCGAACGGCCAGACGCGCTGCTGCCCACGCTGGGCGGGCAGACTGCGCTGAATCTGGCGATGGAGGCCTGGAAGAACGGCGTGCTGAAACGCTATCACGTGGAACTCATCGGCGCGGACGCCGAGGCGATCCAGCGCGCGGAGGACCGGCAGCTCTTCAAGGCGACGATGGACTCCATCGGCATCAGGAGCGCCAGTTCCGAGTCGGCGCATTCGCTGAAGGAGGCTTTGGTCATTGCACGGAGTTTCGGGAAGTGGCCGCTGATTGTGCGTCCGGGCTTCACGCTGGGCGGCACGGGCGGCGGCATCGCCCATGACGAGGAGGAGTTCCGCGTCATCGTCGAGCGCGGGCTGGAGGCCAGCCTGAACCACGAGGTGCTCATCGAGGAGTCGCTGTTGGGCTGGAAGGAATACGAGATGGAGGTCATCTGCGACAAGCGCGGGACCTCGGTGATCGTCTGCTCCATCGAGAACCTCGACCCGATGGGCGTGCACACCGGCGACTCCATCACCGTCGCCCCCGCGATGACGCTCACCGACCGCGAATACCAGGCCATGCGCGACGACTCGCTGAAAGTCATGCGTGCCATCGGCATCCAGACCGGCGGCTCGAATGTCCAGTGGGCGGTCAATCCCGCCACCGGCGA
This sequence comes from Victivallales bacterium, assembly GCA_017617415.1. Taxonomy (GTDB): domain Bacteria; phylum Verrucomicrobiota; class Lentisphaeria; order Oligosphaerales; family Oligosphaeraceae; genus RGIG1601. Next base: position 1,266 of record JAFZWH010000092.1, read on the forward strand.
AAGGCTGATCATCGAGATGAACCCGCGCGTCTCGCGTTCCTCCGCGCTGGCCTCCAAGGCCACCGGCTTCCCCATTGCCAAGATCGCCGCGCTGCTTGCCGTTGGATACACGCTGGACGAACTGCGCAACGACATCACCGGCGACACTCCGGCCTGTTTCGAGCCGGCGCTCGACTACGTCGTGGTCAAGATGCCGCGCTTCACCTTTGAGAAATTCCCCGCCGCCGACTCAACGCTGGGCACGCAGATGAAGGCCGTCGGCGAGGCCATGGCCATCGGACGGAATTTCAACCAGGCTTTCCAGAAGGCCATCCGTTCTCTGGAGACTGGACACTGGGGCTTCGGGCTGGAACCCAAGCAAGAGCCATTTGAGGCGATGGAAGATGCCCAACTGGCTGCCGAACTCGCACGGCCCAACGCGGAGCGCGTCTATGTCCTCCATGCCGCCCTGAAACGGGGCTGGTCGCTGGAGCAAATCCACGAATTGACGGGCATTGACCTGTTCTATCTTAGAAAATTATCACAACTTATTGATTTTGAGCAAGTTATAACAAATTCTCAAGAAAGCGTCCGTCAGGCGAAAGAGTTGGGCTACTCGGACCGACAGTTGGCGTACGCGCTGAAGACGACGGAACACGAGGTCCGCGCATTGCGCATCGGCTACGGCATCCGTCCTGCCTACGGGACGGTGGACACCTGCGCGGGCGAGTTCGCCGCCACGACGCCATATTACTACTCGACCTACGCGGAGTATGACGAGCCGGTTCGCGATGCGGCTGGTCGTCGGAAAATCATGATTCTGGGCGGCGGTCCCAACCGCATCGGCCAGGGCATCGAGTTCGACTGCTGCTGCGTTCACGCGGTCTTTGCTCTGAAGGAGGCCGGCTACGAGACGATTATGGTGAACTCCAACCCGGAGACCGTCTCCACGGACTACGACACTGCAGACCGTCTCTACTTCGAGCCGTTGACCTTCGAGGATGTCCTGAATGTCTATGAGCGCGAACAATGCGATGGCGTGATTGTGCAACTTGGTGGACAGACGCCACTGAATCTGGCCAGCGAACTGGCGGCGGCGGGCGTCAAAATCCTCGGCACCCCGCCCGCCGACATCGACGCCGCCGACGACCGCGGGGTCTTCAAGGAGATTGCGATGGCCGCCGCCGTCCGCCAGCCGGCCAGCGGGATGGCGGCAAATGCGGACGAGGCGTGTCGCATCGCGTTGGAAATCGGCTATCCTGTGCTGGTGCGCCCCTCCTTCGTGCTGGGCGGACGCGCGATGGCGATTGTCAGCCAGGAGAATGCGCTTCGCACCTACATGGCGGAGGCAACGCGCGTCTCCGAGGGCCATCCTATTCTCATCGACAAATTTCTCAGCGATGCCCAGGAACTGGACGTGGACTGTCTCTCGGACGGCCAGACCACGGTGGTGGGGGCCATCATGGAGCACGTCGAGCAGGCGGGCATCCACTCCGGCGACTCCGCATGCTCCATCCCGCCACGCGACCTGTCCTCGGCGGTACTTCAGGAGATCCACGCGTCGGCGGGACGGCTGGCAAAGGCGCTGCACGTCGTCGGATTGATGAATATCCAGTTTGCGGTGCAGCACGATGTACTTTATGTAATAGAAGTCAATCCACGTGCCTCGCGGACGGTCCCCTTCGCCAGCAAGGCCACTGGCGTCCCGCTGGCCAAATATGCCGCACTTTGCATGGCCGGTCGGTCATTGCGGGAAATCGGCTTCACGCAGACGCCGCACCTGTCTTTCTCCGCATTCAAGGAGGCGGTCTTCCCCTTCGCGAAGTTCCCTGGCGTGGACATCACGCTTTCGCCCGAGATGAAATCCACCGGCGAGGTCATGGGGCTGGACTGGGACGGTGCCAACGCATATCTGAAGTCGCAGGACGCCGCCGGCAACCGCATTCCGCATTCGGGCGGGGTCTTCCTCTCGCTCCGTGACGCAGACAAGGCGCTGGCGCTGCCATTCATCCAGCAACTCTATGCGGTACACCAATTTGAGTTCTATGCCACCGCCGGAACCGGGGCGTTGCTCTATGACCACGGCATTCCTTGCCACGCGGTCTTCAAACTCACCGCCGGCCGGCCCAATCTGCGCGACCTCATTCTGGAGAAGAAGATCGGCTGGATTGTGAACATCTCCGCACCTGGCGACGACGGCGTGAAGATGCGCTCGCTGGCCATCGAGTTCGGACTCCCCATCACCACCACCACGGCGGCGTTGCAGATGGCGACCGAGGGGCTTGCCAACTCGGTCGCCGACGCCGGACGCGTCGATGTCTGCTCGCTTCAGGAATATCACCGCATGGTGCGCTGAGCCGGATGGTCCAGTGCCCGTTAAGGAATGATGGTCATCGTCAGTTTGCCGGCTGTGGCTTTGGGGAGGGTGACCTCGAAGACGCCGGGTCGGCGGGTGGTCACGGGGCAGGGCGCTCCGTTGTATTCTGCGGTGCAGGAAGTCCCGCCGAGATTGGCGATGAGCGTGGCGGAGTCGCCTTTACGTCCGCCGATTTCGAGTTCGGCGGTGAGGCCATCCTGCGTGAGTTCGCAGCTCTTGCGCAGGATGTCGAAGCCGTGGGTGATGGTGCCTGGCACAAAGTATGCCGCATGCCAGATCAGCACGGGCGAGGAGAGGCCTCCGAAGTGGTGCCATCCTGCGCCGCGGCCGGAGCTGATGGAGAAGTGCTCGTAGCAGGCGTGCGAGGCCTGCACCTCGGTCTCCCAGAGCGTGAGCGCGCGCTCGGCGATTCGCCAGGCGAAGTCCGCCTGCGCGTGGTCCAGCGCGGTCTTCCAGAAGAACCACTGGTAGGGCATCCAGACCGAGCCGTTCCAGTAGCCGTCCGAGCGCGAGTAGGGCGCGGCCAGGTCCACGGTGGAGAGTCCCGCACGGCACCAGAAGTGCTCGGGGGACTGGAGGGCGTCCCAGAAGCGTGCCTCCTGGGCGGGCGTGGTGATGCCGGCGACCAGCGGCATCACGCCGTCGTAGCCGCGGTTGAAATTCTGTCCCGAGACGTGGCGGAGGATCCCGAGGGGCTTCCCGTCTTTGTCGTGGTCCACGTAGCCGAAGAAGCCGGACTCCTCGTCCCAGGCGTAGGTCTGGAGGGTGTCGGTGAATCGTTGGATGTCGGCGTCATACACCGAGGTGTCTTCTCCCAGCAGCGTCGCCAGGCTCCGCAGCATCTTCGCGCCGCGGATGATGTGCGAGGTTCCCACGCAGGGGATCGCGGTGAGGCGTTTGGTTTCGTGGACGTGGCGCTGCGGTGGATAGTCGTCCCAGCCGCCGGAGTTGTAGAAGTAGTCCCAGGTGCAGACGGCTGGTTCCTGCGAGTGCTTGAGGGTGGTGGAGCGCTCGTCGTGTCCGGCGAGGTAGTCGTACATCTGCTTGGCGCGTGGATAGAAGTACTTCAGGAGTTCACGGTCGCAGGAGCGGTTCCAGAGCTCGTAGAGCAGATACAGCTGCACGGGGACGGGCGAGCCGTGAAGGACGAACGCGTTGTCCTGGTCGCCGGGCGCGGTGAGGTATGCGTTGAGGTTCTCGACAGCGCGGAGGATGTCGATTTCGAGCAGTCCGAGTCCGATGAATCCGGAGTCCCAAGTGTAGAGGGAATTCCAGAGGCGTCCCGGGGTGTGGTGGCGGACGTTTTTGCCACAGAAGTAGGTCGGATAGACCACGTTGCTCAAAAGGACGGCGGCCATGCGCTCCTGGCTGAAGCGCCACGGCGAGGCAGGCCAGGCGACGAAACGCGACTCGGCTTCGCGGACGTGTTCCTGCGCACGGGCGAAGTCGAAGGCACTCAGGCGGGCGGGCACTTCATCAGGCGTGCCGTCGGCGACCACTGCGTAGAGCCAGCGGTCGGCGTGGGGTTCTACGCGAAGCGGCTGGAAGAGCGTCTCGAGGTGGCAGTCGGATCCGCCGTGCTCGAAGTAGTCCTGCCAGACGTGCTCCTGATGCATCCCGTCGTGGTAGAGGAGGATCTTCGTGAAGTCATCCACGGAAAACCGGCGGACCAGCGTCTCCGGTGGTTCCCAGCGTATCCCGTAGGCTGTCGCGACATCCGCATAGCGCAAAATGACGGCGTGGTCGGCACGGGTGTATTCCGGCAGAGAATCGCTGGGCGCTGGCGTGAACATCGGCTCTTCGGGACTGATGGCAAAACAGTCCACCAGCAGTTCTTGGTCGGCGGAAAACGTGAATGAATTACAACTTAACTTATTTGTAATTAAGTAGTTATGAAAATTTCCATCGCCTTCGATGGCGATGGCGCCGAAATCGCCGGTCAGTGTCACCTTGCCCTGCGGGGCGGCGCGGAGCCAGAGCTTTTTATCCGCCGCAAGAATGCGGCGGCACGGGACGGAATCCGCAAGAATGCGGTGGCACGGGACGGAATCCGCAAGAATGCGGCGGCACGGGACGGAATCCGCAAGAATGCGGCGGCACGGGACGGGCATGTTTGCAGGTATGCGGTAGGCGGAACCGCCGACGGTGCCGTCCATGCGTTCCTCGTAGGGGGCAAGTGCATCGAAGACCAGCCCGCGCGGCGAGGGGAGGTGTGGCTTGATTGGTTCTGTGCCGGGAGCAGGTTCCAGCATCTTCATGGGGTTGGGCACGAGGGAGGCGACGAGGCGGGCGGCGCAGTCCACGGGGAGGTCGGAGTCGTTCAGGAAATGGCTGGCGACCAGCCGGGTGTGGTCGTCCATTGCCACGAAAGTCACCTCGCAGACGAGTTTTCCCGTGTCGTCGAGTTGTTGCCGATAGGAATACGAGGCGAGGTCGGGCGTGACATTCCAGGGGAGATATCCCGACGGACGCAGCGCATCGGGGAAGGCGATTTTCCGGCGATAGATGCCGGGCATCACGGTGAAGTCGAAGCGCGTGCCACGCGTCTGGTCGGTGAGGTGGGAGATGCCGAAGAAGCGCTTGCCGTAGGGACCCCACGCCGGCAGCGAGAGGTCGTGGGTTTGGGAGAGATGCGCGAAATCGTAGGTCATGAAAAGTTTAAAGTCTAAAGTCTAAAGTCTAAAGTTCAATCCTCCAATTCGATGCCAAGCCAGGAGGCGACCGTCTTGCCCATGACAGCATTGACAATTGGCTTTGGCACTCCGATGCGGTTGAGGAGTTCCTCGTAGTAATGCTGCGCTTTGCCAATGAGTTGCGGCCAGGTGATGTAGCTGTCGGAACCCAGGACCAGTTTCCGGAAGCCTTCCATTCCTACGTCGTCGCCCGGCAGGTCGGGCGCGATCATCGCGGCAAGTTCGTCCGGCTGTAGCCGCATGTACTGCCCACAGCCTCCCAGGTCCGCGTAGAGGTTCGGCAGCATCTTAAGGAACTGCGACGCCTCGTCCTGGAAAAAGCGCGTCCCCATGTGCGCCATGACGACATGCAGCTTCGGGAAGGCGCGGCAGATGCGGTCCAGGTTGATGGGGTGCATGTTCTTCAGCATGGGGCGACGATAGATGGCGTCCAGTTGACAGGGGCGGTAGTTGCCCGTGTGGAAGAAGACCGGCAGACCGCATTTCTCGATTGCCTCATAGACCGGCATATAGAGGTCGTGGTCGTACTCGTAGTAGGGGTAGATGCCCTTGAAGCCACGGAAGCCCTGCTCGGCAAAGCGATACACCTGGCCTGGGTCGGCGGTGTCCCATAGGTCCAGTTTGGCGAAGGGCACGAAGCAGTCCGGATAATGTTTGCAGAGGGCAAGCACCTGTTCATTAGGCAGATAGTCATGTTCGCCGTAGCGCAGGCCGCCGACCACCGCCAACATTGTGTTGTGCTCTCGCGCGGCGTTGGCGAACACCTCCCAGTCCTTCGTTTCGCCGCTGTCGGCGTGGCAATGCATGTCAAATCGTTTCATCATGTGATGCAATCTGTTATGGTATTTATCCATCCAGTCCGGCGTGGATGGCGTGACGGGGCTGGATTTCGGGTTCGGCGTCCTTCAGTGGCTGACTGGTCAGCAGCAGAACTCCCTTGGGCGGCAGCTGGAGTGACGTCTGGGCAGGGACCTCCACGAATTTATGTGTCCAGTCGGTCAGGCGTGCGTGGGCGAGGGTGGCGCCGGTGGACTCCAGCGAAATGGTCTGCGCGTCATCGCCGTTGTTGACCAGCAGCAGCGCGGCGTCCGTGCCGTCCGAGGCCGCGGTCGCATAGCATTTTGGTGGCAGCTCGCCGCTGACGGGGCATTGGTTCCGTAGGCGATAGAGCTCCTGCCAGGCGCGGAAGGCGTAGTAGGTCGGGGTGAGGTCCATTGACAGGAAATAGTAGAGTCCGCAGTAGCATCCGTTGGGCGTGGCGACGTAATACATCGCCTTGTCGATGGGCGACTTCTGCATCAGGCAAAAAGCCGGTGCGACGAATGCCGCGCCGCCGGCCTCCTTCATGTTCACCCAGCGTTGATTCCCTTCGCCAGCGGCGTAGTTCCACTCGTTGAAGATGTTCTCCGTCTGTGTAAGTCCATGTGCGTCAAGTCTCTCCTGTGCATACTTGGCATGGAGCGCGATTTCCTTCGGGTCGTCCGTGTAGAGGTGCCAGGAGAAGAAGTCCAGCGGCGCTGCAGTCTCCGGAGTGCAGACGTAGTCGAGGAAGGCATCGTACCAGGTCAGAAACGACTTGAAGAAATCGCTCATGTTAGGGCGAGTCGCTGCGTAGAATCCGCAACTGGCGTAGCCGCCGACCTTGATGGAGGGGAATTCGCGCTTCAGACGGTGCGCGGTGACGCGGTACAGCTCGAAATACTGCTCTCGCGTGCCCTGCCACATCGGGGGGTTTTCGGGTTCGTTCCAGATTTCCCAGTAGGTGATGCCGAGGCGCATGCCATCCGCCCAGCCTTCGTTGTAGTGGCGGATGATGCCCGCGCAGATTTCCGCCCACTTTGCGAAGTCCTTCGGCGGAAAGATGTGGTAGGCCTTGATGCGCCAGTCGTTTTCGATGGTCACGCCCAGGCGGTAAAAGGGCTCAGTGCCTGCCGCGTGGATTTGCTTCAGCAATGCGTCCGTGAAGGCGAAGTCGTAGGAGGCGGGATTGGCGGGGTCGGCATCGAAGTTCGGAAAGACATTCGGGATGTCCACATAGCGTGCGCCGCCGAAGGCCCCGGCGGTATCGTGCAGACGGCAGTAGGGAATGCCCGCCTCGGCGAAGCCTTTCGGGGGCTGGTCGAGCGAGACCGGACAGTCGTTCACTCCGTGCAAGGGCTTGATGTGGCCGGTTGCGGAGGAGAAGTCAATGGAGATGGTGTTCATATGCAATCGCCTCGATTGATGCGCAGCGAGGGGCAACGTGTTGAAGTCAAATCATGTGGATTGCCTGGCGAGGGCGTTTTGGGGAATCCAGACGTATGGTGCCTATACTATATACTGTATAGACAGGATTGAAATTCGAGGCAAGAATCCCAGGCCGACTTGTGGAAAATCCAGTGGGAAACTCTGGCAATTCTCTTTGAAAGAGGTATCTTATGACGGGTTACCTTGATTGGAGCGGTTACATGAATCTGCATCTGTCGAATGGCCAAATCGAAACGCTTCAATGAATAATGCAATAATAACTTGATTTTAAATTAGTTATTATGAATAAAAATTTCAACTTGGCTTTCCTGGGCACGGAGGCGTGCGACATGGACTGGTCTCGCTACGGCGAACCGGGCATCTATGGCAGCACCCAGACGCTTGTGAATGGCACAGTGCTCATCGACGCAGGACGCACGGGCTTCCGCAGTCTCGCGCGTTTTCAGGTTGCCCCGGAGTCGCTGGAGGAGGTGTGGTTCACGCATTATCACGACGACCACTGCTTCCCGGCGGAGGTCGCGCAAATCGTCCAGGCGCACGGAACAGCGGCCGGTCCGTTGGTGTTTCGCGGCACCGCGCTCTTGCTGGAGGCGCTCCGTGGGGCACTGCCGTCGGAAGTCGCCACGCAAGTGGCCTGGACACCTTTCGAGGTCGGGCACGCCTTCGAGACGCATGGCTGGACGGTCACGCCGCTGCTGGCCAATCACTGTGATGACCTCTGCGACAACCTGCCTGTCCACTATCTGGTGGAAGGACCATGCGCCAAATTTCTCTACGCATTGGACGGCGCCTGGCTCATGAAGAAGGCGCGCAATGCCCTTCAGGGAAAGCGCCTGGACGCCATTGTCTGGGACGCGACCGTGGAGCGCCCCGGCGACTACCGCATCTTCGAGCACAATGACTTCACGATGATCCAGACAATGGTCAAGGCGTTGGTGGATGCCGCAATCGTGGACGCCAATACTCGTCTGGTTTTGGACCACCTCGCCCGCAGCCTTTGGCAGAACCCCATCCGCGTTCCGGCGCCCTATCTGGTCGCCGAAGACGGAATGGAACTCGAATTCTGATTTCCCCTGCATTCACTCCGTCCGTGCGCGGACGGTCACATTCCTCATTCCTCATTCCACATACCTCATTCCTCATTTATGTTAAAGCGTACAGTTGCAGTCATCACCCGTAAGGGCGAGGTCATCACCCGCAAAGAGGCGGTTCCTGAACTCAAGGAAAACGAAGTGCTGATCAAGGTCATGGTGTCGTTGATCAGTCCCGGCACGGAGATGAACAAGCCGCGCGACCGTCGCGTGAAGCCCGACGGCGCGGACGAGGTGTTCGGCTATGCGAATGCCGGCGAGGTGATGAAGGTCAACGGCGACTCGCGTGGGCTGAAGCCCGGGATGCGGGTGGTTGCGATGGGGACGGGTTATGCGATCCACGGCAATTACGCGGTGGTGCCGATCAATCTGGTGATGCCGATTCCGGAGGATGTGAGTTACGAGGAAGCGGTCTTCATGCACCTGGGCATCACCGCGATGCAGGGCGTGCGTCGCGCGGAGCCGGTTCTGGGTTCCTACGGCATCGTGCTGGGGCAGGGCATCGTCGGCAATCTCGCCGCGCAGCTCTTCCAACTCAGCGGCGCGCGCGTGATCACCTGGGAGGGCGTTGCCGCGCGACTCCGCATCGCGAAAAAATGCGGAGTGAAGAATCAAGTGAACTTCAAGACGACGGACGCCGTGGCGGCGACCCAGGCTTTCTGCGCACCATACGGCGCGGATTTCGCGATGCTGGCCTTCGGCGGAAATGCCACGAAGGCTTTGGACCAGGCGAAGCTGTGCATGAAGGTCTCGCAGGACGGCCATGCGATGGGCAACATCGTGCTGATTGGCGGCTGCAAGGTCGAGGTCGGTGGCGGCGCTTGGTCCGGCAATCTGGACTTCCGCGCCTCCAGCCGCACCGGGGCGGGCTACCACGACACCGCGTGGGAGCATGGCCGCGACTACCCGGCGGTCTTCTGCGAGTATAACACGCGTCGCAATATGCACGAGTTCCTCACGCTTCTCTCCGAAAAGCGCGTGAAGGTCGCTCCGATGATTACTCATCGACTGCCTCTCGCCGAGGTCGGAACCGCCGCCGACCTGCTTCTGGAACACCCCGACCAGGCTCTCGGCATGATTTTGGAAATGAAACATTAGAGGTACTGCTGGCACCCCGCCAGCAGATGCTAGAACAAAGAGGTAAAGATGTCATTTCGCATTGGTTTAGTTGGTCTTTGCACTTCGCACCCGGAGTCCTGGGTGCCGGAAATCCGTGATTTGGTCGCCAAGGGCGTCATTGACGCCGAAGTCACCGCGTGTTGGGACTCCGGCGAATGCCGTCGCCCCACCTTCGCGAAGGAGTTCGCGGAGAAGTTCCAGATTCCCCATGCGGTCGAGAAGCCCGAGGAGATGATGGATCTGGTGGACGGCGTGATTGTCCACACCACCAACTGGGACCGCCATATCGAGCAGGCTCGCCCCTTTGTCGAGGCCGGCAAGACGGTCTTCATCGACAAGCCGATGGCGGGAAACTTGCGCGACATCGCGCAGATTCAAGACTGGCTGCAACGCGGCAAGCGCGTCTTCGGCGGCTCGGTGCTGCGCTTCTGCTACGAGGTGCGCGACTACCTCGCGATTCCCGTCGAGGAACGCGGCGAAATCACCTGCGCCTACAGCGCGGCGGGCGTTGACGAATACAACTACGGCATCCACGCCTACGCGACCGTGGTCGCTCTGCTGGGCAAGGGGGTGACCTCCGCGCGGTGGATTTCCGGCACGCGCCAGAAGCAACTCGCGCTGGAGTGGAACAACGGCAAGACCGCGCTGCTGACCGTGGGCGACGCCAAGTGGCTGCCCTTCAATGTAACCGCCTGCAGCGACCGCAAGTTCCAGCAGATCGCCATCGACAACATGAAGGTCTATCGCGCGATGCTGGAGGTCGTGATGCCCTGGTTCTGCGATACCACAGGGATGGTTCCGCTTCCCGTGCCGGCAGACGAGCTTCTGGAGCCCGAACTGGCTGCCATTGCCGCACGGCGCTCCTGGCAGCGCAACGGCGAGCGCGTCCTCATCAGCGACCTGAGAATGGATGACGACGGCTATGACGGCTATGCCTTCGTTCGCGGCTACCGCCGTGCCCGGCTTCAGGCTGACGGGACATTATAGCAATTAGCAATTAGCCGTTAGCAATGGGGAGTCAGAGAACGGTTAAGTCACCCTGAAACGGAGGAACTCCATGAGAAAAAGTCACAACTCGTTGCATTTGAAGCTAGTTCTGCGTTATGTTCGTCCCCTGACGTGGCGGGAAGTCGCGATACCGGGAGATGCCACCCTGGCGCAGTTGCATCAAGTGATTCAGCAGGCATTTGACTGGGACGACTATCACCTGCATGAGTTCGAGATGGGAAAGCGCGGACTGCGCTTTACCAGCGCCGAGGAAATCAAAGCGTCGAAAGATTTCTGGGGGAGCGAGGACAACTCTCTGGACGAGAAGAAGTTCTCGGTCTTCGAGGTGCTTTTCACTCCTGACGGCACGCCGGTGAAGTCTCCGAAGTTCATCTATACCTACGACTTCGGCGACGATTGGGAGGTCGAGGTGATTCCCAAGGGCTTTTATGCAGAAACAGTGAAGAAGGGCACCTGGGCCTTGGTCAAGATGAAAGGACTGGATGATCCTCCCGAGGACTGTGGCGGACCGTATGGCTTCATGGAGTTGCTCGCAATGCGCGCGAATCTTGCCGAATGCACTGACGATGACATTGAAAAGCTCGAATGGTATTATCCGGACGAGGATTTCAAGGCGAAGGCCAAGGCCGCGAAAAAAGCCAAGAAAGCCGAGCAGGACGCCACCCAAAAAGCCCAGGGGACGGGCAAAAAATAGGGGAATTATATACTTTACTTGGTTACAATCAGAAAATCGGGACAGTGCAAAGGGATTTGAGCCGGAAAGAGGGTACCGACGGCGGCTCGCCGTCGATTGCGGTATCATGTTGGATTACAGATGATTGTATTCAAGACTACAGGACACGACGGCGAGCCGCC
>JAFZWH010000093.1 GCA_017617415.1 Victivallales bacterium
CGACCGCAGGGCGTGTGCGTGTGTTATACTCTAGAGCCTACTTCTTGGCGGCCTTGCGCTCGGCCTTGATGGCGGCCTGGGCGGCTGCGACACGAGCTACCGGCACGCGGAACGGCGAGCAGGAGACGTAGGTCAGACCAGTCTGGTAGCAGAATTCGACGGAGGCGGGATCGCCGCCTTGTTCGCCACAGATGCCCAGTTTAATGTCCTTGCGGACACTGCGACCCTTTGAGGCGGCGATGCCGATGAGCTGGCCGACGCCATTGGTGTCAATGGTCTGGAATGGATCGGAGGTGATGATGCGGTTGTTCAGGTATTCCGGCATGAAGGAACCGATGTCATCACGGCTGAAGCCGAAGGTCATCTGGGTCAGGTCGTTGGTGCCGAACGAGAAGAACTCAGCGATGTTCGCCAGTTTGTCGGCCATCAGGGCCGCGCGCGGAATCTCGATCATCGTGCCAAGTTTGTAGTCGAACTTCTTCAGGTCATAGCGACGGGCGACTTCGGCATGGACGCGGACGACGATGTCGCGGACGTATGCCAACTCGCGCTCCTCGCAGGTAATGGGAACCATGACCTCGGGGACAATCTTCTTGCCGTTGTGAATCAGTTCTGCGGCGGCCTCGAAGATGGCGCGGACCTGATACTCGGTCACCTCGGGATAGGTCACCGAAAGACGAACGCCACGGTGACCCATCATCGGGTTGTTTTCCGCCAGAGCCCCAATGCGCTTCTGGACCTCGCTGTCACTGATGCCCAGCGCAGTGCCAAGTTCATGCTGGCCAATCTCGCTGTGGGGGACAAACTCGTGCAGCGGTGGGTCGAGCAGACGCACGGTCACGGGCATGCCGTCCATGACTGTCATCGTCTCCTTGATGTCGTTCTTCATCGCGGGGAAGAGTTCCTTGAGGACCTTGATGCGGTCCTGCTTGTCCACGCAGAGAATCATCTTGCGGAGGAGGAAGAGAGGCTCGGAGGAGCCGGTCGAGTAGAACATGTGCTCGGTGCGGAAGAGGCCGATGCCCTCGGCGCCGAAGGTGCGCGCCTTCTTCGCGTCGGCCGGGTTGTCGGCATTGGCGCGGACGCCCATCTTGCGATACTTGTCAACCAAGGTCATGAAGCGCAGGAACTTGGAGTAGTCGGCACCGGCGGTCGGTTCGACGAGGGGCATCTCGCCGCAATAGGCGACGCCCTTGGAACCGTTCATCGTCACGTAGTCGCCTTCGCGAAGGAGTTTCTCGCCAATCTTCACGGTCTTGTTGGCGGCGTCCACGACCATCTCGGAGGCACCGACGATGCAGGACTTGCCCCAGCCGCGGGCGACCAGCGCCGCGTGGCTGGTCATGCCGCCGCGGGCGGTCAGGATGCCGTCGGCGACCTGCATGCCCTCGACGTCCTCGGGGTTGGTCTCCTCACGGACCAGAATGACTTTCTTGCCCAGACGGTTCGCCTGGATGGCGTCCTCGCTGGTGAAGAAAATCTGGCCGCAGGCGGCGCCGGGGCCGGCAGGCAGCCCTTTCACGAGGGGAGTGGATTTGGACTCGGCGGCAGGCTCGATGATGGGGAGGAGGAACTCAAGGACCTGGTTCGGGTTGACCCGCAGGACCGCGGTCTTCTCGTCAATGAGTTTCTCGTCGAGCATGTCGAGCGCCATGGTGACGGCGGCCTTGCCACCGCGCTTTCCGCTGCGGCACTGCAACATGAAGAGTTTGCCTTCCTCGATGGTGAACTCGATGTCCTGCATGTCGTGGTAGTGCTTCTCCAGGGTGTCCCGGATCTCCACCAGTTGCTTGTAGGTCTTGGGAATGAGTTCCTGCATCGACTTGATGTGCTTGTTCTGCTCCGTCTTCGTCTCCTTGTTCAGGGGATTCGGCGTGCGGATGCCGGCGACGACGTCCTCGCCCTGAGCGTTGATGAGCCATTCACCGAAGAACTTGTTCTCGCCAGTGGCGGGATTGCGGGTGAAAGCCACGCCGGTGGCGGAGGTGTCGCCCATGTTGCCGAAGACCATGGACTGGACGTTGACGGCGGTGCCCCAGTCGTCCGGAATGCCCTCGATGCGGCGATAGGAGACGGCCTTCTTGCCAACCCAGGACTTGAAGACGGCGCCAATGCCGCCCCACAACTGCTTGATCGGGTCGTCGGGGAAATCCACGCCGAGAACCTGCTTGATCTTGCGCTTGAAGGCGTTGGCAAGCGTCTCAAGGTCGGCCGCGTTCAACTCCGTGTCGGACTTGTAGCCCTGGAAGTCCTTGTAGCTGTCCAGCATCTCGTCGAGGAGTTTGCGGATGCCCTTGCCATCGATGGGGTCGATACCCTCGGCCTTCTCCATGACGACGTCGGCGTACATCATGATGAGTCGGCGGTAGGAGTCCCAGACGAAACGCGGGTTCTTGGTCTTCTCGATGAGGCCGGGGATGGTGGAGGTCGCCAGACCGATGTTGAGCACAGTGTCCATCATGCCAGGCATGGACTGGCGGGCGCCGGAACGGCAGGAGACCAGCAGCGGGTTCTTCGGGTCGCCATACTTGCGCCCCATCGTCTTTTCCACATCGCGCATCGCGGCCTCGACCTCGGCCTTCAGGCTCGGCGGGAACTTGCCGTTGTGGGCAAAATAATCGTTGCAGCATTCCGTGGTAATGGTAAAGCCCGCCGGCACCGGCAGACCCAGACGGCTCATTTCAGCCAGGTTCGCGCCCTTGCCGCCCAGCAGATTCCGCATCTCGGCATTGCCTTCGGCGCCATTGCGTCCAAAGCGATACACATATTTGATGTTCTTCTTCGCAGGACTCTTTTTCGCTTCCGGCGCGGATTTCTCTTCCTTCATGCTCTTCGCAACCGGGGTCTTTTTGCTTGCTGCTTTTGCCATGTTTTTCTCCTATTCGGACTGCCCGTGATTGAAAACTGCCATCAGGGGAAGCGTTTTCCTGTATGAACTGCCTGAAAAGCAAAAACACGACTGAATTATCTTATAAGTACTTGCAATGAAGTAACTTATAGAAGTCAGCCGTGTGTTGTGGCACACCGGAATCCCCGATGGCGGAGACCGTTACTTCTTCTTCGCGGCTTTCTTGGCTTCGTTAATGCGCTCGCGGACACGGGCCTCGTAACGCTTGCGGCGGGCGCGCTTCTCTGACTTGGTATGCTGTTGACTCATGATGAAAATCCTCGCTTGATGAACGGATGATTTTGTTAGTAAAGAAGTAAAACGCCATAATATATTTCCTTATTAGGGATTTTCAAGGCAGGGAGGCACCATGCGGGCCTCCAAAGCCGCTTTTTCCCACCAAGTTTACTTAGATGGACTATATTACCACAAAATCAGAATTGAGGCAGGATTCGAGGGTGGCGCCAGAACCGTTTTGCCCGCAATTCTCCTTGACATCTATTTTCATGCCGTCCCGATTGGGAGCCAGGCATTCCATTTTTGACCGCTGCTGCTCGGTTTCTCGAAATGCATTTTCTGCTTGCGCTCAAGACATACGATGATGCGGACGCCGTATTGGACGTCTGCCAGCTGGCCATATTGGCGCTCAAGCAAGGCCATCACGTCACCTTGTTGACTTTCGAGTCCGCGCCGCCGTCCGGCTGTCCTCGCGCCGTCAAAGTCATCACCTGCCCCAGAGCGTTCTTTTCGCCAGTGCGCCACTGGCTATTCCAGCGTGCCTTTGACCAGGCCCGCAGTAGTGGCGAATATGATGCGAGTTTTGCCTTTGTTCCGGTGAAGGGCGCTGACATTTATCTGCCACGCCGTTTTGTGGCGCCGCCCAGTCTGCTGGATTTCTTCCGGCGACCACCCAGCCTCCTCTGGAGAACCTGTCACACCCAGCTTTTCTCTTCTTTTACATACGTGACCAAGAGCCAGGGACTCACTCTTCAGGAAAAAGGCTGCGTGCCTCAGGCGCGGTTGCTGCAAATCGACCCGGAGTTTCATGAAGAGTGCCTCCAGCGTCCCGACCAGCGCAGCCAGCATGAACTGCGTCGTGAGTTCAACTTCAGTGAAAAGCACATCCTGGTCCTGCAGGTCGCGGATGACTGGCATCGGCAGGGGGTTGACCGTTCATTGGCCGCCCTGGGCGGTCTGCACCCCAGCATCGGCGCGGTCTGTTACTATCTCCTCATCAGCCGACACTCCTCGCAACGCAAACTGGAAAGCCTCGCGGAGCGTCAGGGCTTCTCTCCCGCGCATGTCATCAACCTGGGCAACAGCCGACCACTCTCCCAAATGCTCGCCATCGCGGACATCCTTCTTCACCCCGCGCGGGAAGAGGAGGCCGGAACCATGCTCATCGACGCGTTGACCGCAGGCATCCCCGTCGTCTGCACCGACAACTGTGGCTACAGCATCTTTCTCCACAGGACCTGCTGTCCCGTCATTCCGGCACCCTATCACCTGGCCGCCGTCACGGATGCGCTCTCCTTTGCGATGCTCCATCTGGGCACTTTCAAGAAACTGATACCTGCGGAGTTTGAGCGGCTTGGGCTTCGCAGACGCGCCGCCCAGCTGCTTCACGCCCTGGAGAACCACCATAAACTCCTCGTGGGAGCACTGCCGACGACGGATGTCATTGAGATTGTCGCGCTTCATCTGAAGAATCTCGAAGACAATCAGGCGTTGAAAAACGAACACAAGCGCACCGCCAGTCGGGTGACCTACCAAGGCGTTCGTTATATCGTCAAGGAATTCCGTCGCCGGAATTGGTGGCGACCGGAGTCCCGCTCCAAGCGCACCGAGCATGGAACCGCCTTGCTTGCCCGCTACACTCCGCAAGTCTGCGGAAAATACCACGACAACAATTCCGGCAGCGACTATCTGGTGTTCCACGACTGCGGAGATGGCAATTTCTTCCAGGCCGACTATGCCAAACGACCAGACGCGCCGCAGCTCTATTCCACCTGCGGGCGGCTTCTCGCCGAACTCCACGACGCGAACATATATCACCATGACACCAAGCCCGCCAATTTTGTGCGCAACGAATTCTGCCAAGGCGAGTGCGCCCTGGACGTCTGCCTGGTGGACTGCGACAATGTCACCCGAAGCCTTCTCCCGATCAGTGTTCAGACGCGTGCCCACAACCTGGCACAGTTCATCGCCGGCACCGGCAAAGTCGCCAGGCTGGACCGCGACCTCTGGCGGAGTCTCATCAACGCCTTCTTCAAGGGCTATGGCGAAACGGCGCTACTCCCGGCGGGAGAACTTGACCAGCTCTGCAATCGAACCTGGCAAATCGTCGAAAGTCAAAAGCATATCGAATATACACTGCCAGAGGACTTCCTTGACGAGGCCACACAAGTCACCATCCAGTAGCCAGTTGCCTCTTGAAACCAGGAGCCACGAGCGAGCAATGTCGCGAAAATGTCTCCCTGGTCCGGCAACGAAGCAATTTCCGTGTTCCGTTCCAAACAACCTCTGACTCCATGAAGACACTCCGCATTTTCTCCGCCTTTGTCCTGCTGACTCTAGTGCTCGCCGCCGCCGATTTCGCGCGCCCGCAGTGGATCCACTACCCCGAACCCGACGCCGAGGGCGTCGGCAAAGACCGCTATTTCTTCAAGGAGTTCGTGGTCGGCGAGGGACTCGTGAGCGCACGGGTGTACTTCATCATCGACGACTCCGGCCATGGCTATTTGGACGGACAGCGGATCCCGGAGTCCCAGCGGCTGCCGAAAACGGAGACCACGATCGACACGGACTACGCCGTCCTGCTGCCGCGGCTGGTGGCGGGGATGCTCGTCCACGGCTTCGACGTCACCGAACAATTGCGCAACGTCGGAACCCACCAGGTGGTGCTGCGTGGCGTGAACGGCGGCGGTCCTGGCGGAGCGATCTGCCGTCTGCGGCTCCAATATGCCGATGGCCACGAAGAGAATATCGTCACGGACTTGACCTGGCAGGCTACCAAGAACGACCCGGCGGAATTGGGCGACGACCATCCCGTCGCGGTCGCCTCGCATGGCGACATGACCATCGAGCCCTGGGCCTCCCGCGTGGACCTCACGATGTTCTATCCGCCCGCCTATGCCGAGACGGTCCGGGAACTGCTGCACACGGGCGACACCGCGCTCTTTGAACGCATCGACGCACAACTGGCCACCGAGACCAAGCCGGTCGTCAAGGTCTTCTACGACCAGGGCAAGGCGATGCTGGACATCGACGGCGTGCCCTACCCGCCCATCATCTACTCCACCCACGCCCACGAGAATTTCACCAACCCCGATTTCGTCAAGAACGTCGGCGGCTTCCGTGACGCGGGGCTGCACCTCTATGTCATGGGCGTCTCCATGGAGCAGATCTGGCTGGGGCCCGGCGACCTCGCCCTTGAGCGCTTCGACGCCATGATGCGCCAGCTTCTGGCCACCGATTCGGATACGCGGGTCATCGTCCCCATCTGCTGCTCCTACGTGCCAAAATGGTGGGTTAACGCCCATCCGGAAGAACTGGCGCAGTATGCCTCCACCCAGGATCCGCCGCGGGACAGGGCACAAGACGTGCAGTTCTCCAAATACCGCGTGCCCTCCTACGCCTCGAAACTCTGGCAGGAGGAGTTCAATGGCTTTGTCCGGGCGGTGGTGGAATACATCGAGTCCACCCCCTACGCCAAGCGCGTGATCGGCTACCGCCTGGACTCCGGCGTCTATCTCGAATGGCACCACTACGGCTTCAACGGCCAGATGCCCGACACCTCCGCGCCCATGACCGCGCGTTTCCGTGACTGGCTGCGCGAACACTACGCCAGCGAAGCAGACCTCCAGGCCGCCTGGAACAACCCCGCCGTGACCTTCGAGACCGCCGAGGTGCCCGGCGAGGCCGCGCGACTCCACCAGGGCGCGGGCGCTCTCCGCGACCCCGTGCAGGACCGCTATGTCGTGGACTACCTCAAGTGCCTCGCCGACACCGTCGCGGACTTCCTGCTCGCGGGCGACCACACCATCAAGGAGGCCAGCGGCCGCCGCGCACTCGTAGGCAACTTCTGCGGATACTTCTTCGAGATGGTCTTCCAGTCCGAAGGCTGGCATCAGGCCAACGACCGCATCCTCGCCTCGCCGGACGTGGATTTCCAGTGCCATCCCACCGCCTACGGCTGGCCCGTGCGCGACTTCGGCGAACCCCAGCCCGCTCGCAGCCTCGTCTCATCCTACCGTCTGCGTGGCAAACTCTCCATCACCGAGGCAGACACCCGCACGCATCTCTGCACCAACCAGCCCGGGCACACCTTCTGCAAGACCCCGCGCGACGACGTGAACGCGCTCGCCCGCGACTTCTGCCAGAGCCTCTGCCGTGGCAATGCCTTCTGGTACTTCGACTTCGCCTTTTGCTGGTACCTCGCCCCAGAGGTTCAGGAATACTTCAAGAAACTCATCCCCATCTGGAACCTCCCTGCCGACAACCGTACCGCCTCCGAGGTCCTCCTCATCGGCGACTGGGACGCGCCATACTACGCAGGCACCGAGAAAATCCGCCCCGGCCTCCATCACATCTACCAGCAGAGCCGCGAACTGCCCCACGCAGGAGCGCCCTTCGACGCTGCCGCCACCCTCGACCTCCAGAATCCCGCGCTTCCCGACTACAAAGTCTATGTCTTCCTCAACATGCTCCAGGACAAGCCGGAGGTCGTCGCCTTCGCTGAGAAACTCCGCCAGCAGGGCAAGACCATCGTCTGGCTCGACCACGCCGGATACCTCACGGAAAATGGTGCTGATGTCGCTGGAACCGAAAGACTCACCACGATAAAGACCGAGGCCGTGGACGAATTGGTGAACGCCGAACTCGAACTCGTCAGCGACGGTTCCAAGAACCCCTCGCTCTACGGCGCCCACAACCCGAACGGCCCAACGCTGAAGATTGTGGACCAGAACACGGAGATTCTCGGCTACCAATATGGCACGCCAGTCTATGCCCGCAAGACCGCCCCGAACGGCGCGACCGACTACCTGGTCTCCGTCGCCACCCTTCCGCGCGCCGAATGGCGGCGCATCTTCCAGAGGGCGGGAGTCTTCTGCTACAACGACGACGATGACGCGGTCATCTACGCCAACCGCTCCTTCGTGATGCTGCATCTCGCCACGGGCGGAACCCGCACCGTCCACTTCCCGCGCGAGGCAAACGTGAAACTCCTCCTCCCCGAAGAGCAGGAACTTGGCACCCTTAAGGACTACACCTTCGAGGCCGAAGACCGTACCACCTACCTCTTCTATTTGCAATAAATACGGAGAGCCCTCGCATGGGCGGGCGGAATCGCAGTAGGCCTGTTTCCTATGGCAACAGACATTAAACAAACGATGAAAAATGGGATGCAGACGATGAAAAATCCTTTAAAACTCCTGTTGCTTTTTTGGGCATTGGCGATCGTTGCCTCTTTTCAGTCTCTTGCCGCCCCTAAAAGACTAGTAGAGTTTGAGGTCAAATGTCCCGAAGGGACGGCACCACATGGAATCTGCTTTGCGGAATACCAGGGGCAGGAAATCATCGTCTGTTGTATCTGGAAATTATACGGCATCAATATCCAATGCTATCAAGGATATGATCTGAAGGGGCGTCGTCTTCAAATACCACAGGAGGAATTGGAGAAATGCTTTGGGAATATTTTGGAAGGTGTCAAATTCGAAAGAAGATATACGTTGAGAACTCGGGAGTTGGAAACTAAAATCGCACAGCGTTCAGTGGCTTTGCTTGATAAATGCATTTATCCAAACGGGAATTGTTGCATTTGGGTGGATTACGAAAAAAAGTTGACCTTGGCAAATGCAGTGTGGAAGGTTCCGTTTTCGCATTATACCAACTTTGAAAAAGCCCTGGATGATTATGTTTCTGACACCGCCACGTATTCTACCTTTGATATGGATCACGCGACCATCCCGTGTGGTTCAAAAGACAGTTTTGGTCCTGTTTTCACGGCGAGTAATGTCACTTTCAAACCATACCAGTTTCATATCTGGGGAATTAGCGGGCTAGACGGCAAGGAATTGGCCTACTACTGCAGTTCAAAACGCGGCGAGGGAAAAGACGAGGATTTCTTACCACACGAAGCCTCTTTGGATACTTCGTTGCAGCGTATTGCGATTATAGGGGGGTTTGTAAGAAACGTAGATAGTGGAGGACTACGCTTCTACGACTCGCCAGGAAATTTTATCGATGGGAAATCATGTTTTCGGTATAATGTTCCACCTGAGTATGATAAGCCTTATAATTCGGATACTTTTTTCTTGTCTTCGGACATTTTTTGCATGGCTATGCGAAAAAGACAAGGAAGGTTTGGTTTCACTGAAAAATGCCATGCCCTGCTGTATAGTTTTACAGAGAATCGCATCATTGCCGATGTGAAACTGAATCATCGTCTCTCTGGTTACTGTGACGTGTGGGAACAGCCTTGGTGTAGTCTATCCCAAGATGGAAAACGTTTGGCAATTGGCTTTCTGCGATGCTCCATCATGAAAGCAATGTTAGGCCGTGAACAATGTTGGATAAGGGTTTATCAACTCGCACCCTAACACGTTTGTCGGACAAGGAAGAATTATATCGTTAAGGTGTACAAATCGTTGATGGTGACGTGGGAGGGCTTTTCCCTCCCGCTTTCGTCTTCAAATATGTTTCCCAAATAAAGTATATAATTCCCTTTTATTTCCTGCAAAAAAGAACCTCACCATGTTGAAGCTTTCTGACGCCTCTGCCAGAAATCTTCAGCGTATTGTATTTATAAGCAGTCTCTGCCTTGTAAATTCATTTAAGTTATTCCTTCTCAATAAGCAATGAAAAATCCTAAAAATCGAAATCGGTACTTTTGGGGCAATTCAATCGGTACTTTTGGGATTGCAAGAAAAGCCACTGCAATTTATGGCCTCGCGTGTGAAAAAGGGATTTATATCTTTGACTTGCCTAATTGATTGGGCAAACGGGACGGATGGGACTTGTGGGACGAATGGGACAGTGGCTTGCGATTACCTTGTCCCGCATGTCCCGTGTGTCCCGCATGTCCCGTATGTCCCGTGTGTCCCGTGTGTCCCGTGTGTCCCGTATGTCCTAGAAAATCTTCCGGAAACCAGGCAAGTTAAAGATATCATTCCCTAACCGAAGGTTGGAACGCGGTCCTCCTCAATTGTTAATTGTCAACCCCCTTCTCAAACAATTTTACGGGAACAGGTTATATTTTATAGACTTCGTATTCCAATCCACGCTTCTAGCCATGCCATGTTTCAGGAGGAGATTTTAATATGCCACAAATACCTCCTAAAGTAAAAGCACAAATTCGTGATTTCCTGTTCTTCTTCATCGGTGGTGTCAGCGCACTATTTTCTTTTATCGGTGCCGTGATTCGATATGGCATCTATCGGGCATCACTGAACGGGGGCAACAAAAGGTATCCTTTTGAGCAAAGAAACGAGTTTTTGCTTGCTTTTCTCGCTTTCGCTTTCCTTTTCGTGTTCTTTCTAGCCATGGCGTCGCTCCCCGCCATCCTGAAGAAAATCCGTTCGCGAACCATACGACACATCTTGCTCTGTTCCATGTCCGCCGTTGGCATGCTCGTTTACGGATATTTCGGCATTTGCACAACTATTGATGCAATTCAAAGGGGTGACAACACATTAAGCCAGCCTGGCAATTGGGTTGTTCTTGCCATCGTGGACATTCCGTTTTTCTTTTTTCTCTTCGCTTTCGCATATTATCTGTGGCGATGGTGCATAGATCGGAGAATCGGAAATGCTATGCTTGACAAAGACAACGCTGCCAGACCTCTTAGCCCTTCCGCCTCATTCGGCTTTTCTAGTCTGTTGATTCTCTTGGGGCTTCTAGTTCTTCTAGTCCTGCTTGCCTTTTGCTAGTTGTGTAGTGCCCCTGCAATCAGAGGAACCTCTTCCATGACAACGAGAATTCTAGCCATTTTTTCAGCCGTTTTGCTCGCCAGTTGTTGCCTGGCGGAGGATCTGATGTCGTTCAATGGCCCGCTCTTTGAAGGGAAGGAGCGCATTTCGCTGGCGGTCTTGCTTGAGGCATTCGCACAGGATGCAAACTACATCATCTCGTATTGTGACTATGAGGAGAGGAAAGATTGGTTTGACGTCAGGCGTCGGTGGATGGTCTCTGGTGAAGGAAAACAGGCTTTCCTGAAGAACTTCGGGAAGTGGTTGGATGCCGATTCCGTGGAACTAGTCGCCCACGACGGCTTCCGGGATATAGTTA
Source organism: Victivallales bacterium (assembly GCA_017617415.1). GTDB lineage: Bacteria > Verrucomicrobiota > Lentisphaeria > Oligosphaerales > Oligosphaeraceae > RGIG1601. The sequence continues at coordinate 11,177 of JAFZWH010000093.1, forward strand.
AAGACTGGTTTTGCGTTTCCACGCGGGAATGGAAAGATGGACAAGAAGCATCCGATGGTCTGGTGATTTCCGTGCTTCCGCTTGAGAAAAATGCGGGCGATGGTGACGGTCAGCGGTATGTCAGAATAGAGTATGTCCGACTACGGCTAAACCCGCATGAGGGAGCAGACTGTTATGTTTGGTGTGGGAAAGAACACAAAAGTACCGATGCTGTGCCATCGCTACCGGCTGGACAGGAGATTTGTCTAGACATCAGTAGCCATGATGTCGATTTCGCCCGTTGCCCGAACTGGTGTGAGAATACCATGCGCTTCAATCTCAGGAACCGTGGCGACAAACCCATTCGCTTGCTGAGGGTAACCGCCATCAGTGACTTCCTGAAGCCTCAACTCAAGACATCTCTCTTGTCGCCAGGCGAGGATAGTGTGTTGGAGGTCGCCGTGAAACCAAATGTTTTTTTTGGACAATTCGTGCGTGAGATAATTCTCGAGACGGATGCGCCGGGGCAGGAGTTCATCCGGCTTCCAATCACCGGCGAGGCGTTGCCGGCAGTTCAGATTATTCCCGAACGGGAACAACTTGACTCACATGGAGAAAAACTGCCAGGAGTGGTTACCCGTCAAGGCAATCAAATGTTTGCAGTCATGCCCGGCGACCAGGAGGTCTGGATTGGCGAACTCCGCCCTGAGGAGATGCGTACCCAGTCCTTCCAGTTGATTCCGTACGACAAGTCATTTCAGTTAAGCATATTGGAGCAGGAACGGCCAGACGATGCGAAGTTCCGCCTTATACCGATTCCAGAAGGCTACCGGCTGGACGTCACCGTCTGCCCTACGAAAATCCAAAAGGAAGGCGAAGTGCACTGTGCCATCGCCATTGATGCTTCGGCAATGCGTAACCTCTATGACGACCCTCTAGATGATAAGAAGCCGTTTGTCTTTGCAACCCCCTCGCCAGTTGAAATCACCGTAAGTTATTCCATGGAAACGGAGAAATAGGGGAATTGTGCTTTCGACTTTCCTGCCCTCTGTGACACACGGGATACACGGGACAAGCGGGACAAGCGCGTTTGCCCAATTAGGCAAGTTAGCGATATGATTCCCGGAAAACAAATGCAACAGACTACTAGGCTTCATCTAACATTGCATACCGCAGGACACAAATGAAACGGCTCGCCTGCCTTTGATAAAACAGCACCGATAACTTTATTACTAGAATATCAATCGAAAACTGCTGTTCCGACAGGAAAAACTGCAAATCCATGTTATCTTTACAATGGTGCATCCGCTTCGCCTCTGTTGGTTCTTGTCACTTGCCCTAACATAAAAGGCAGATATGCACTATTATAGTCCCCTGCAGAAGTTTCCCACAAAAGTTCGCACATTACCCGTAAAGTAGAATTTTGCTAATATATGGGAGGTGGCAGCATGAAAAACATGACGACGATTCCAAAAGACTTTTCAACGGCGGTCAAGGACATTAAGCTTGCGATTTTACAGGCGCGGGCGAAGGCCGCCCGTCTTGCAAACGCCGAGGCACTAAAGCTGAACTTCTATGTCGGTGGATACATCTCGAAAAAGACGCGCAACGCAAAATGGGGTTCTGGCGCGATAGACGCCTTGTCGAACCAACTACAGGCCGAGTTGCCAGGGTTGCGGGGATTCTCTGCAGCGAACATGAAGTATATGCGTATTTTCTTTGACGAGTGGGCAAAATGGTTTGAGATTCGTCACTTGCCAAGTGACGGAAATTGTCAGACGGCGTCTGACGAAAATGCCTTAGTGCCAATTCGTCACTTGGCAAGTGACGAATTGACGGAGGAACAGGTTGCGGCTTTTCTATCAGTTGGTTTTACGCATCATAGGGAAATACTGAATAAGTGTGCCACCTATGACGAGCGTTGGTATTACATCCTTTCGTGCGCGAAAGCCTCTTGGACAGTCGAGCAACTACAACAGCACCTTCGCGCCGACGACTATCACCACATTGGTGCATTGCCTAACAACTTCGGGAAAACGCTTTCTCCTATGGCGCTGGCGACAAAGGCGGTACGCTCGTTCCGTGACGAATATCTGCTGGAGCTGGTCAATCTCGACAATGTGGATGCCGTTCACGATCAAGACATTGACGAGCGTGTGCTGTCGAAGGAACTTGTCTCGAACATTGAGAAGACCATAGCCGCGCTAGGCGGCAGTGACTTCTGCTTCATGGGACGCGAAAAACGACTGCTCGTCGAAGGAGAAGAGCTATACGTCGATCTTCTGTTCTACCATCGTTCGCTTCAGGCGATGATTGCGATTGAATTGAAGATGGGCAAGTTCCGCGCCTCGTACCTTGGACAGCTCTCGCAGTATTTATCGGTCCTTGACGCGGTGGAACGTAAGCCAAACGAGAACCCGTCCATTGGACTTTTACTGTGCGAGAAAATGAACAAGCCGATCGTGCAGCTGACGGTGCAGGGCTATTCTCAACCGATCGGGATTGCGACGTACCAGGCGCTTCGCAATATTCCGCAACCCTACCAGACGCTTGCGCCAGTCATCGACGGTGTGCGCAAGGTCATGGTCGAGTATAAGCGGGAAACTGTAAAAGGAAGCGGGAAGTAGTGGATGCCGATGAAATGAACTCCATGCCCGCCCGATGCCTCCCGCCGCTTCGTCCTCATCCAGCGTGCCATCACTATTGAATGAATCGAAGAATTCCCGCTGGGAATCAAATCCGATACACCGTGATGGACGGCTCATGACGAAAAACAACTCCGCGGGAGCTGTTTTCGGGCATTTTTGTGGCTTGAAGCCCTGTAAATGTCCCCAGAAGGCCCCAGACAAGCGGGAACCTGCTTTCAGGGATATATACCCACGAATATCAAAAGAGCACGAAAAACGGCCTTTTTGGCAATATGCTGCGTGGAAGACCAAATCTGATAACACCTGACAATTCTTGACAATTTTGATGTTCCTTGACGGCTTTAGCATGGAGATAGTTTTCTGCTTCTTTCACGAAATGGGAAATGTGGATTACATTATCATGTTTTCGCATTTCGATTCCCTTTTCTTTTAAAATAGGTAAATAGATTACGTTTATGCTTTCTGATTGGCGCAGCAAGAGTGGTCGCCTGAAGATTGGTTTGGCTTCAGATCACGGTGGTTTTGACAAGAAGAACCGGCTGTTGGAGCTGGTTGCGGAACTCGGCTATGAACCCGTGGACTTCGGTCCTTTCTCCCTGGATCCGGCCGACGACTATCCGGATTTTGCCAACCCGCTCTGCCAGAATTTGATGCGTGGGAATCTCGACTGCGGCATCCTGATTTGCCGCAGCGGCATTGGCATGTCCATTATCGCCAACCGCTTCCATGGACTGCGCGCGGCGCTCTGCGAGACCGTCAAGAAGGCGCAAAGCAGCCGCGAGCACAACGACAGCAACATCCTGGTCACGGGTGGTGACGCGATGACCGACGAGGAGCTCCAGGCGGTCGTAAAGACCTGGCTGGCCACGCCCTTCAGCAACGACCCGCGTCATATCCGTCGTCTCGAGAAGCTCGAAGTCTATAGCTATGATGACATTGCGGCATTGCGCAACAACGACCCCGAGCTCACCGCGCTGATTGACCAGGAGGCGCAACGTCAGTCCGAGGGTCTGGAACTCATCGCCAGCGAGAACTTCGCCTCCTGCGCAGTTCGGGCGGCGCAGGGTTCTGTTCTTACCAACAAGTATGCGGAGGGTCTGCCGGGCAAGCGCTACTACAATGGCTGCGAGTTCGTGGATCAGATTGAGCAGCTGGCCATCGACCGCGCGAAGGCGCTCTTCGGGGCGGAGGCGGCGAACGTCCAGCCGCACTCTGGCAGCCAGGCCAACCAGGAGGTCTATTATGCGCTGCTTCAGCCAGGCGACACCGTGCTGGGCATGAGTCTGGACCACGGCGGACACCTCTCGCATGGCCTCAAGGTCAATTTCTCCGGCCGCACCTACAACTTCATCGGCTACGGCGTGGACGCCAAGACCGAGCAGATCGACTATGACGCCTTGGAGCAGCAGGCTATCGAAACCCAGCCGAAGATGATTCTGGCCGGTGCCTCCGCCTATCCGCGCATCATCGACTTCCCGCGCCTCCGCGAAATCGCGGACAAGGTCGGCGCATTGCTGATGGTGGACATGGCGCACATCGCGGGGCTGGTCGCCGCCGGCGTCCATCCGAGTCCCGTGCCCTATTGCGACGTGGTCACCACCACCACCCACAAGACCCTGCGCGGTCCACGTGGCGGGCTGATTCTCTGCAAGGAGAAATACATCAAGCAGATCAACTCCGCGGTCTTCCCTGGTCAGCAGGGCGGTCCGCTGGAGCACGTGATCGCCGCCAAGGCGGTCTGCTTCAAAGAGGCCGCTTCACCAGAATTCAAGGCCTACGCACAGCAGGTCGTGGCGAACTGCAAGACCCTCGCCAATGAATTGGCAAAGCGTGGCTTCCGTATCGTATCGGGTGGCACCGACAACCACTGCATGCTCGTGGACCTGCGCCCGAAGGGCGTCACCGGACGCGATGCGGCAGACGCGATGGACAAGGCCGGCATCACCGTGAACAAGAACATGATTCCCTTCGACCCCGCCAAGCCGACCGTCACCAGCGGTATTCGCGTGGGTACTGCGGCAGTTACCACCCGTGGGATGAAAGAACCCCAGATGGCGCAGATCGCGGATTTCATGACGCGCATTGTGGAGAACCTCGGCAACGAGGAACTCTACGCCCAGGTCCATCAGGAAGTCAAGGCCCTCGCCGCCGCCTTCCCCATGCCGCAATTCAAATAGGTCCGGTACGCGGGGCGAAATGCCACGCGAAAAAAGATCAAATGGCGTTGACCGTCAACTACAACGAAGACGGCATCCCGGACGGAGTGCCGACCTACCTCTTCGACCAGGTGGAGCTCTATCACGAGAATCCGCTGGAAGCCGGACGGGTGTGGTTTGCCCATGCTCACCTGGGGCTGTCGGTCTTCTTCGGGTTGCATGGGCTGGTTGGTCGTCATGAAGATGTCATCGAGCGAGAAGATTATCCCATGGCGGAGTATGCCGCCTTGGAGAAGCAGCTCACCGCTAAGAACTTCGATCCCATCGACATCGTCGAACTTGCCATCGCCGCCGGAGCGCGCTACCTCGCTTTCCCCGCCGTCTATGACGATGGTTTCAGCCTCTACCACACTGCGCTCACCGACTTCCACAGCGTCCACAGCCCCGCCCATCGAGACTTCGTGGCGGAGCTGGCCTCGGTCTGCGAATACCACGGTCTGGGCTTGAGCCTGGAGTACTCGCTGGGCGTCAACCATCACAAATGGCCTGGCGGCATTCCGGCGACAGCGCAGCAGGAGTATCTGGATTATGTCCACGAGCAAATCCATGAGCTGCTTACGCACTACGCTCCCATCGCGGCGATTTCCTTCAACGGCTTGCGCCGGATGAAACGACTCTTCCCTGACTGGTCTCCACAGGATTTATACGACTTGGTTCACGGCACGCAACCCACCACGCTGGTCGCTTTCCGGCAAGGGCACACTGGCACCGAGGATTTCTATACGGTTTCCGAAACGCTTCCCTCCGGGCAGGATGACGCTATCACGCGCGGTCACGTTGCCGCCAACCGCCCACGCAAGCCCCTGGAAATCCGTCAGTCCCTCACCCCCGGCGGTCGCGGCTTCAATGCCGGCGAGGCAGGCCATCACCTCAGAGTCGAAAAACTGCTGGAGATGATGCGCTACGCCTACCAACACGACGCCAACCTTCTGGTCAATACTGCTTTGATGCCAGACGGGTCGCTGGACCTGGAAGACATCAATACCCTGCTGGACTTCGGCAAGAAACTGCCTGGCAACCATTAGTAGTCCGTTATGAGCAAAGTCCTGACTGCCATTTTCCTTACCGCACTGACGGGGATGCTCCTGGCCGCTCCTGTCATCAACAGCCTCTCCCTCCGAAGCGGAACCAATTTGCCGCGATACAATAGCGAAATTGTTCGCGCAATCTATGACGTGGGAAACCCGGATGACACCGCCGCGGAGCTTACCGTCCAAATCGTGCCAGAGGGTTCCAGCGGTGGCGCCTTATACTATCGGAGCTTTACGCTCCCGCCGCATTCCAGCATCACTGGTTTTATTCCAGTAACTTTCTCCTCAACAGGAAAATACAACTATCGACTCATCCAGCACTCCCCAAGTGGTGATATTGAGGTGATGCATGGTGATCTCCTGCTTACGACGACGCGTCAGCAGGGGCAGGGCGCACCGTCGCCCGCCGCCCAGCCGTTGGCGAACGAAGAGGCTGCTCTGGATGCGGCGGACTATCTCTATATCGGGGTTATTCGCGGAACCTTCCAGAAAACGCTGAGCAGCCTTCCGAATCTGGGCAAGAATCGCGCTCTGGACAATGCCTCGCGCTTTTTGAGCTACAGTGCGAAATCCGCTTTTTCTCCGCCCGCCAATTTGGCCGAATATCTCCAATTGAGCGCAGTGCTTTTGCTTGCGGAACACTATGATTTTATTACTCCACTGCAATTCAATGCATTGCGTGATTATGTGCGCGCTGGCGGACTGCTCATCGTCGGCGGTGCCTCTCCTACTCAGGGTCTCTATGACAGCCCGTTGCGGACACTGCTGCCCGTGACCCCCGCCGGAGTGCGGCAGTTTGAAGACGGAAACGTGCTTCGGCAGGCCTGGGGATTGCCGAAGCGGGAATATCAGCGTCGCGACGAGAATGGCGACCTCATCGAGATTCCCGGATATGACTTCCAGGAGGTTGCCGTGGCCGCCGACGCCACTGTTCTCAAGCGCCTGGATTCTCTCCCGATGGCGGTGATTCGCCCCTACGGACTGGGCACTGTCCTCTGGCTTGCCTTCGACCCGGTGGATCTCACGGACAATGAACTTGAGATTCGCGCCACCCTCTGGAATTTCATTCTGCGCCATGCCAACCACATTCCGCGGAGTCGGCGCCCGGACACCCAGTTGCTCTTGGAAGGCGTGCAGCAGCAGCTCCTGGGCTACTCCATCCCGCCTTTCAGGACATTGGGAATCTATCTGGTGGTTTACCTTGTCTGCGCTTTCCTCCTGCTGGCGCTTTGCGCCCGGCTTCATCATCCTGCCACTGGCTGGGGGCTGGTCTGCCTTCTGGGGATTCTGATGACTTTTGTCATCGCCACCCATGCCCACAATCTTTCCGCCGATCAGCCGCATCGTCAAATCAACAGCATTGCCCTACGGACCTGGGACGGCGCACCTGGACCACAGATTGCCTACGCCACCCTTGCCAGTCGTGAGGACACCGTACTCAATCTCAGCCTTGACAACGGAACCGCATTCCTTTTCCCCAGCCCCCCCAAGCCATCTGTGGAGTCCACCGAGACAGCGCTGGAACGCAGCCATTTGCTGGTGGATACAGATGGAAAGAAGACTGCCCTGATGCGCGTGAATCTCCAGGAGAACCGCCCCCGTAGCGCCAACTGGTTTATTGCTTCCCGCGAACTCGAAACTCCGCCGCAGAGCGCCTTGCCGACCCTTGAAATTGCGCCCGACGGCGCACTCGGCATCGCAGAATGGACGATTCCGGAGAGCCTCCGCCCCTTCAACCGGGCACTTCTGCTTCTCCCCAGCGCCATCCAGCCGCTCAACCACAACGGTGAACGTATCACTGGCATTGCGAAGGACACGGTGGAGAACGACACCGTTTTCGTGCAAGTCCGCGAGTTCCTCGCCGCTCGTCAATTGCGCGCCCCGGCCATTTGCCTGGTCGCGATTCGCCGCGAGACCGCCACGGACCCCGAAGTTCAAATTGACTGTGAAGCCGGAGCTTTCGACACCTATGATTATCTTCTGACCCTCGTTCCTCTTCGGCTCCAATGGCCTGTGCAAGGCAACACCTTCACCATTCCGCCGGAACTTACCTGGATGACCATTGACTCCAATTCCTACCTTGCACGAGTGTGGTCTTTTGGGAAATGCACTGGCCTCTCGCTTGCGACTGTTTCCGCCGGCGATGGCGGGGACCAACAGTCCAGGCGCAGCCGGGTGCCCGTGCCCATCGCCTTCCCCCCGACCGCGCCGATTGGCGAATTCCAATCTGCCAATGTCCAATTCTCCCTTCAGGAGAACTCCAGCCTGGTCGATATCGTGACGCGCGTCTATAGCCCGTCTGGCGACAACTTGGCCGAACCCACCGCGATTACACCGCAGAGCAGTTCCTTTGGCGCCGACGCGTCGCTGGGCCTCGACCCCGCGCTGGCGCGTTTCACCGTCACTTTCGTCCCTGTTCCCACCACCAGTGCCAGCGTTGAAGACCCCCTTGGTCAAGGCAGTTCTTCCAGCCGTGAGCAGGCCTGGTGGCTCAACCAGGCCCGCGCGGCGCTCGTCTTCCGCCGCACCACCGACACTACCGCACCGTGAGATTGACCGCTATGGAAAACAACGCAGACGACAAATCCTCCCTGATGATCCGCACGGAGAACCTCACCCGCGACTTCGGCGGCGGGCGCGGCCTTCATGGACTGAATCTGGAAATCCCAAAAGGCAAAATTTTCGGCTACATCGGTCCCAACGGCGCCGGCAAGACCACCACCATCAAGATTTTGTGTAGCCTCTACCATCCCACTGCCGGCCGTGCCTTCATCAACGGTCTGGAGGTTCTTCCGCAGAATGCAGCGAAGATCAAGCAAATTGTTGGCTATATGCCAGACAACTTCGGAGTCTATGACCAGATGAGCGTCTGGGAGTACCTGGATTTCTTCTGCGCGGCCTACCACATCCCCACCAAGAAGCGCGAGAGCCGCATCCGCAGCGTCCTCCAGCTTACCAATTCTCTTCACATGATTGACTACCAGGTCGCCTCCCTCTCCAAGGGAATGACCCAACGCATTGGCTTGGCTAAGACGCTTCTTCATGACCCGCAGGTGCTTATCCTGGACGAACCCGCCTCCGGCCTGGACCCCCTCGCGCGAATCGAGATGCGTCAGACCATCGCGCGTCTCCGCGACATGGGCAAGACCATCATGCTCTCCAGTCACATCCTTCCCGAACTGGCTGGCATCTGCGACCTCATCGGCATCCTTGAGAAGGGACGCCTCCTCGCCTTTGGCACTGTGGACGAGGTCACGCGCCAAGTCCAGGAGAACCTCAAAATCAGCGTGGTCTGCGAAAACGACGAGGCGGCCGAGGCGGCCAAGAGCGTGGTGAGCGATCTCGACGGCGTGCAAATGCCAGAGAGCCACGCCAATGAACTCCACTTCGTCTTCGCTGGTGCCCGCAACACCATCCCAGACATCCTGAAGGCTATCGTGGCTTCAGGTATCCGTGTTGTAGAGTTCAAGGAAGACCAGACTGACTTGGAGCAGGTCTTCCTCTCCGTTACCCACCACTAGGAGCTATAGGCTTAAAGCTAAAAGCCTAAGGCTGAAGGCGTTCCCCCGTTGCATAGGCGCCCTAAATTGCTAATTGCTAAGATGTTTGCCAGTCTCACCCAGAATCCCATCCTGCGGCGCGAGTTCGTCGTCGGCATCCGCAAGCCGCTGACCACCTTTCTTGCGGCGTTGACGGTGCTGACGCTTGGTGCCATCCTCTTTATCCTCTGGCCGCGCACCGGTGTCTTCTCGGACTCCAACAGCAACGAGTTGTTCACCATCTTTCTGGGGACCGAACTGACCTTCATGATTTTGATGACCGCCGGTTTCACCGCCAGCGCCATCACCTCCGAGCGTGAGCACAACACCTTCGTGATGCTCCAGACCTCCCTGCTCACGCCGGGCGAGATTCTGCTGGGCAAGCTCTTCGGAACCCTGGGCGTCTCCATCGTGCTCTTTATTGTCTCCATCCCAGTGATGGCGCTCTGTTCGCTTTCCGGAGGCATCAGCCTCAATACCTTGTCAAAGGCGGTCACCATCGTGGGACTCTCCACCATCGTCTATGGCCTCCTCGGACTGGCAATGAGCTCCCTGTGCCGACGCAGCTATCTCTCTTTGCTGGGGACCTACTTGGGCATCGTCATTCTGGCCGGCGCCACCTGGCTGCCATCGGTGATGCTCCCGATGTCGCCTCTTCACAAGTATTTCGTGAAACTGCGTGCGCTCTCGCCCTACGAGGCGCTCTTCGCATTGCAGTTCGCCGAAAACTACGAGAGCAGTGTCGTCGGGGCAAAATCCAGCGGTGCCTTCGCCTTCTTCGTCTGGAGCATGATCATTCTCGGCGTGGTCTTCTTCCTCCTTTTCGCGCACTATCTCTTTGCGCCGCCGCACTTCGGGAAGAACACCACGGTCACCCAATACACCGACACCAAGACGATGATCAAGCGCAAGCTCGGCTGGCCCTTCTACCTCATCGACCCGCTGCGTCGCAAGAAGCCCATTCCGATGCACCGCAATCCCGTCTTCGTCGCCGAAATGCGCTCAAAGATTTTCGGCAACCCGAAATTCATCATCCGCGCCTTGACCGGATGCATCTGCCTCTCGCTAATCATGCTTTTCCTGATTACCCTCAAGATTGGCAGCGTGGAGATGGACTCGATTCGCGCGGGCGCCATTATCTTCCAGCTCGGACTCGTCGCTCTTCTGGCACCCACGGTCTCCAGTGGCAGCATTACTGACGAAATTACAAGTAACACATTGTTGTTATTGCGGTTGACTCCATTATCACCAACTCGTGTCATCCTCGGCAAGTTCAAGGCCGCGCTGCTCTACGTGGTGATTTTCCTGCTTTCCAGCCTTCCTGTCTTCCTGGCTCTGATGTTCTTTGAGGACGTGGACGGTCCAAGCATCCTGAGCTGCTTCCCGCATGGGTTTAGCCTGGAGGCTTTCTCTTCCGCCTGGGGAAATGTGGTTGCCTGTGTTCATGCCTACTGGCGGATGCTGGGCTGGCTTGGCGTGCTGGTGACCACCTGCCTGGTACTCATCTCGGGCGGGCTTTGCGCCTCCACTTTCGCCCCCAACACCGGCGTGGCTACCGCCATTTCCTACGGCTTTGCATTGTTGGTTACCGCCGGCTCGTTGGTGGTGCTGCTCTTCGGCAACCGTGTAAACGACACCTTGAAAGCCGCCTGCCTGATGTTCAACCCCTTTGTTGCCGCCTTGGAAATCACCTTGGAGAACTCTGGCTTCCAGCGGCTCGACTATCTGGTCTGGGGCCGTCAACTCTGGTGCAATCACCTGATTCTCTTTGTCGGCATGACCATTTTCTTCTTGGCCCTGGCGGCCTTCCGCGTCAGCCGCCTCTTCAAGGAGCAAAAGTAGCCATTCTCGCACATACTCCTGCCATCATGTCCACTTCACTCGCATCCTACGTCCTGCTCTTTCCGCTGTGGTTCTCGTTGACTCAGCAGGCGCCCATCACCCTTAATCAGCTGCGCATTCACGGTCCCACCGAACTCTCCGAGCAACTTGCGCAGATTCTGGTGGACGGCTACGACCAGCTGACCCTTGCCGAACGTTCGCAGCTCATCTATGAAATTCGGCGGGACCATGGTCCGCGCGCCCAGCAGCTTCTGCTCGGCTGGCTGAAGCAGGAGCAGGACCCATTTGTCCTAAGCGCTCTTCTCAATTCCCTTGGCTTCACCAAATTGGAGACCATTCCGGAGAAAGCCATTCGACGTTTCCTCACCGCCGGCAATGCAATGGTTCAGAATGCTGCCATGCGACTCTACGGCCGTCTTCCCGATGCCGACTTTGCCTATCTTGCCACGCTCTGCCAGGAGACCACTGATCCGGGCTTCCAGATTGCGCTCCTGGATGCGGTGGCCGCGCGCAGGGACACTGCGTTCGCGACATTCCCTGCCGCCATCCTTCTCCAATTTGCCAATGGCGTGGCCACTCCGGAAGTCGAAGCCGCCGCTCTCAAGGCCGCACTGAGTAACCCTGGCAAGCGGGATGCCGAGTTTATCCATTGGCAGTCCGAGGCGGCCGCCAGCTCCAATGTCATACTGCGATGCGCCGCCGCCAGCGATGCCCATGTGAACTCGTTTACTCCTGCATCCACCTTGGCACGCGACTCTGAACCCGCAGTCCGAATGGCGGTTTTCCAGGCATATCAGGATGGCGCGTCGGAGGAACTGCAGAAGCTACTGGGGCTGCCGGCGGACTCGGACCCCGCCGTCCGCACTGCCCGGGTGGAACTGCTTGGCCGGCTTGACGTCATCCCAGATATCCCGGTGGTGCGTCGTATTCTGCTGGAAGGATTTGAGGACGATTGGGCGCAGGTGCGCACTGCCGCCGAGACTGTCCTCAGCGGTGAAAACATGCCTCGTGAACTTGCGTTGGAACTGGCCACCGCCGCTCTGACCACTTCCGCCGATTCGGCGCGACTGATTGCCTACCGCCAGATTATCGCTCGCCAATTTTCCGAGTTGCTGGAGGCGGTGCGGAGTCGCCTTCCGCAGGAGACGCTCTCCGAAAATATCGCCGCCGGGCTGCGGGTCATCATTGCACTGAAGACTCCAGGGGATGCAGCCGACCTGGATTACCTCCGTCCTTTCATTGACCATAAGTCACCGCTCGTTCGCGGTGCGGTCGCCGAGGCTCTTGGAAAGCTCCAGGTTCCTGGCAGCGAACCGATAATCATTCAATTTGCCACGCAGGATGAAAGTGAGAATGTGCAGGCATACGCCTTCGAGTCCATGGGCTTCTTCCCCCAACGCGTTTTCCTCCCGACCATCGCCGAGCGCTTCCAGAACCGCACTGGTTCCGCCGACGCCACGCGTGCCCGTGCCGCTGCATGCTGGGCTGCCGCGCGCATCCAGCCAGCCACTCCGGAAGACCTGGAGGCAATCGACCAAATTGCATATTCGATCTTCTATCTGTGCACTCAGCCCACCATTCCTCAGGGCATGGGAATGATTGTTTTCGATGACACGGATGTCATCTGCAATGGACTCGTTGCCACCACGCGACTAATGAAACTCTACCCCGACCACGAGGCGCTCATCGAAAATGGGCGGAAGCTCCTGAATATCTACAAGACACCGATCAGCGAAGCCGTTACCGCCTCCTCCGCCGGATTGAACGTCCCCGTCGAAGAAATCTCCACCAGCGTCGCACGGCAGGCTCTTCAATTTCTCAACGATGAGGAATGCACGCAGACTGCCTTGAACATCCAGGGGCTTGCCCCGATATTGAGTTGGAAAGAAGCTGACAATTAATGAAATAACTTGATTATAATAAGTATATTATTGCATATTATACTGGCTTGCGCGTTTTAATGGTCTGATGGCACGATTGGCAGTTACCCATTTGGATTGTGCGGCGGGCGTGCCGATGCTTCCGATGTTGGCATCGGAATATCCGGCTCTTGCCCGGCAATATGGTTGGAATCCCCATGGGCTGACTTGCTATGCCGAGGATGCCCGGCGGGCACTTCTGGACGCCGAGCGCCGTCTCCTTGCGCTCTGTGGCACTACGCCATCAGAGGCGGGCGTAGTATGGTGCGCCACCGGCACCGAGGCCGCCAATCTCGCGCTGCGCGGTTTCCCCTGGAAGACCGCCGATGCGCCAATTGCTCTCGATCTTGGCGCTCATCCGGCGGTGCGCGAGACCGTGCAGGCCATGCGGAGCCATCCCATCTGCGGTTTTCTCGTCCAGCCGGATGGTGCGGTGCGCTTCACCGGAACGCCGTCCACGACCGCCCCTGCTTTGGCGGCGTTATCGCTGGTCAACAACGAAACTGGCGTTGTGTGGAATGGCGACCGCGATGCCTTTCCGTTGGATTGCACCATCGTGCTGGATGCGTGCCAGGCGTTCGGCAGGCATCCATTGCCTTGGCGCGCTGCCGATTTGCTCATCCTCTCCAGCCGGAAGCTCGGGGGACCTGCGACCGGCGCCGCGCTGGTCTATCGCAAGAACTTGAAAATCAGTCCAATCATCATCGGCGGCGGTCAGCAGAATGGCTTGCGCTCCGGAACCCTCGACACGGTTTCCATCCTGCTTTTCGTGGAAGCCGCCGAGATGGCCTGCCGTGACCGCGAGGAGAAGTTGCAGAAAGTCTCCCTCCTGAACCAGCAGTTGCGCGTCGGTCTGGCGCGGCTGGGGAAGGGCGGCTGGCCTATCTTCTCACCGGAGACCGCCTCGCCATACATCTGCTATTTCGCCATTCCCGGCTACGAGGGTGCCATCGTCGCCCGCGCCCTCGCCGAAAAATATGGTATAATAATTGGTACAGGGAGTGCGTGTTCCGCTGAGAGCAACCACACCAGCCCGCTCCTGAAGGCATTGAACGTCCCTGATGACTTGGCGCGCTGCGCGCTGCGCGTGAGCTTCTCCAGCCACACCACGCCCGACGACCTCGACTGCTTGTTGGAAGTTCTCCCGAAGGTCCTTGAAGAATATTGATGGGTGGCGACTGGGAGACGCCCCCCTGATACTGTTTCCTCGGTCGCGATGCAATCCTACAATTCTACAGGGGCTTGGCCCTCAAACCCCGCCGTTTTGCGGTGCCCCTCCGTGCATTCACCAATTACTAATTGCTAATTACTTTTGCTATATTCCCCACAAGGGTACCTAACTAAGCCGAGGTTTCAAACAGCAGTTGTGCGGGGGCTGCAGTCCCCGTAGAATTGTAGAAGTGCAATTAGGTACCCTCTCGGGGAACACAGCGATTACTTTTTATTCCGCTTGGGTCATCAGCTGGATGGCGAGGTTCGTGTGGTTGGCGGCGCGCATGATGGCGACCATCTCGGAGATATGCCGATCCTCGTCCGGACGCAGGAGAATTTTCTCTTTACCCTGGGTGGATAGCCCCTGGAAATACACCTCCAGCTCGTGGAAGGGGACAGAGTTGCCGTCCACCTTGACATTTCCATCCTCGTCCAGCTCCACCAATGCCGCGTTTGCCATAGTCTGTTCGTTGACCTCCTGGGGCGTGGTCATCTTGGGCGGCGTGATGTCGCTGGTGTAGTCCATGATGGGCATCGTGATGATGAAGACGATCAGCAGCGTGAAGGTCAAGTCCATCATCGGAGTCATATTAATCTCCGAAATGACCTCCAGACGTTTGCGATGGGTGCTGCGTTCGAACATTCTGATACGCCTCCATCGTTATAGGCCGGGCGGTGGCGGGACGGGACGCTGCACCTGACGAGGCGGGGGCTCCGGTTCTGGCATCGGCGAACCATATTCCTGCGGGGCCGGGTTGTCGTAATAGCCTGGAGCGGGCGCGCCGTAGTCCATTGGAGAAGGGACAACTTGCGTAGGTGAAACTGTCTGCACGATGACCGTGGGAGCCGGTGCCGGAGCGGACTCTTTCTCCTGCGTGGCGGCCTCCTGCGCGGCGGCTTCCGAGGCGGTCAGCAATGCGCTGAAGAGGTCCTCCGAGTAGAGTTCCAGGTTGTTGATGATGTCATTGATGGCCCGTACCGAGAAGTTGTTAGCGAAGATGGCAGGGATGGCCACGACGAGGCCGACGACCGTGGTCAGCAGCGCGCTCGCGATGCCGGGACCGACCGTCGCGATGTCCGGACGGCCGCTGTGTCCGATGGCCATAAAGGTTGACAGCACGCCCCAGACCGTGCCGAAGAGTCCCATCATCGGCGCCAGCGAGATGATGGTTGTCATCATCGTCAGGCCGCTTTCCAGTTGGATGACCTGCTGGGTCAGCTCGCGGTTCAGCGTCGCCCGCAGGGCATCCAGTTCGGATTGCTTCAGCGGTCGCGGCAACACGCCCTCTTCCAGCAGTTTCGACCGCTGGATGCTGTCCAGTTTCAGGGTGGCCACCAGTGTCTCGCGCACCGCCTTGGTCAGCGCCGCCAAGGGGCCGGTGACCTTCTTGTTGGTGTCCAGCTCGCCGAAAATCCTCAGCGCTGCGGAGAACTTGTGCTTTCCGAAAACCGTCAGGAATTTCTTGCACTGCGAGACAATCGAGCTGGACTCCCAGCGCTTGTTCAGCACAATCGTGCAGCAGAGGCAGTTGGCGAAGACCAGGATGATCACAATGGTCTTCCCTACGATGTCGCTTGCATTGAAGGCCTCGACCAAGAATGCTAAACTCATTATAACTCCTTTGTTGTTAAAAATTTATGTAATTAGAACTGGGCCATCGTCAGATATTGTCTCGGCGAGATGTCCTCGGCGCGGACCGTTTCTGGCAATCCGAGCTGAGCTAAGGCGTTGTTCCAGTCCACATTGGGTGCAACGCCAGCCAGGAGCCTCCTTGCCTGTTTGCGGCGTTGCGCGAAAGCCGCGTTTATCAGTGTGTCAGCGCGTTTCAGCGCTTCTCGTGTTGTTTCTTGGGGAAGTCGTGTCATTCGCAGGAATGCGGAGTCGATTTCGGGCGGGGGGAAGAAGACTCCGTGGGGTACCCGACGCACAATGGATGACGCATAACGCATCGCCAGCCGTGCGGTCAGACTCCCGTACTCCTTGGTGCCGACATTTGCTGTAAGGCGTTCTGCCATTTCTAATTGCAGCAGAACATGCAAGGTGACAGGCGAATTAACCAAGTCAGCCAATTTCGCCAGGAGAGGTGAAGCGCACGAATATGGGAGATTCGCAATGACCCGAAAAGGCGTGCCGACGGGAAAAAGCTCTGCATAGTCCACTCGGCAGGCGTCGGCGTGGATGAGCCGTAGTCTTTTCTCCCCTAAGAAATTCTCTTGCAAAAAGGAATAAAGCCGCGAATCAAACTCAATCGCGGTAACCTGACATCCAGCTGCCAGCAGTCGTTCGGTGAGCACGCCAGTTCCAGGTCCAATCTCCAGCACCGCTTCTCCGGCGAGCGGGTTGGCCGCATGAATCAGTGCCTCCAGGCAATTTTCGTCCAACAGGAAATTCTGTCCCAGCGTGCGGCTGGGATGCAATTCGAGCCTTTCCAGGATTGCCAGGAGGTCAGTCTTTCGCATGGCTATTCGTGGCAAAATAGCCAACGACAGCCGCCCCTGCCGCCTCGGCGTCCGTCCCCTCGGCCAAAACTTCCAGTTGCGTTCCGCATGTTGCCTCCAGTGTCAGCAGGGCGAGTGGGCTGGCGACATCGGCGACCGAACCATTGGCCCGGCTGAGCTTGACCTTGGCCTGGAATGGGCGACACAGCCTGGTCAATTCACTGGCGACCCGTAGGTGTAGCCCATGGGGATTCTGAATGATGATGGCGCCCTTGAAAGTGGGGGAGGACATACGAAAGATAATTTCTGGTGGCAGAACGATTCTTTAATGTAATGCCAAAAAACCAAAAAGTTGCTTGCCAAAAGCAAAAAAGCCGCCACCATGTGGGGCAATTGCAAACGCATTTGTTCCCCATGAGGGTGCCTAACGGCAGAATTTTAAGTTTAGCTATGTTCCACACATAGGGCACCTAACTAAGCCGAGGTTTCAAACCGCAGGGGTGCGGGGGCTGCAACCCCCGTAGAATTGTAGAAGTGCAATTAGGTACCTTCTCAGGGAAGCATTAAGTTTAAGTTCACAGCTGTCCGGTAAAACTGCCGCCCCAAGGCAAAAATGATAGGAAAACTAAGATTCTGTTTCCTTTCCTGACAAGGGACTTGCAACCGGCCGAAATCGCATTACATTACTATCGTAGGGGGTGGGGGCATGCCTCCCTATTTGGTCGCGCATGCGCGTTTCACGCAAAAAAACGCTGTCGCTACCGGCTTGGCTAAAATCGTCCTCCTGTCAACATAACATTACCTTGTTTCTGCGCAAGGCCCCGTTTTTACCGGACATCAATGTTGCCTCGCATATTTATTTCCACCGGACGCCAATCCGCAGAAGTGGTCCGAAGCGCAGTATGCGGCTTTGGGCGGGTACCATGGGGGTGTCGTCTTCGTCAGCCAGCGAAGTCTGCCGCGTTCCCAAAAGGGTCCCCAGCAATATGAGAATCGACATGGTAAAGGAACCGCCGTAGGAGAGGAGAGGCAGCGGTAGCCCAATCACAGGAACAAGCCGGACAGTCATCCCGACTCCGACCAAGATATGCACGAATAGCAGCATCGTTCCTGCTGCCAGGAGGTTGAGATCCAGGCGGCAAGCCACGTCGGTCGCGCGATGCAACAATAGCCCGATGAGCAGTGCGTAGAGAAGAAGCACTGGTACGACGCCAAAAAGCAATCCGCCCTCTTCGGCGATCACCGCGAAGATGAAATCCGTGGGGGCGACGGTGCGAGGCAGGAATCCCAGTCGTTTCATTGTGCCATTGAGGTATCCTTTGCCAGTCAAGCCACCACCAGCCACTGTGATCAGCGACTGCTGCTCATTCCAGTCGCCTTCTGGAGAAAGGAAAGCCCTAAGCCGCCGTAGATGGTATCCACGCAGAAATCCCCGACCGCCCTCCACAACCATCGACACTTCCTGCGCTTCTGGCGGCTGGCTACGCAGTTGGAAGACACAATATGCGCCGGCCAACAGGCATGCCACCAATGCCATTAGGCAGATTCGCCATAACCAATTGGGGCAAAAACGGATGCCTAATATGGTCAGCAGGCAGGGCAGAAGTGAACAGGCGTTGCCGTAGGAGGGCTCCAGCAGAATCAGCCCGAAAGGCACGGCAAAGCACAATAGCGTCCAGCCAAGTTCCTGACGTCGGTTTTTGCAGACATCTCCGGAAAGGAGCAGAGATCCCGCCAGTATCGTGAATACTTTTGCAAATTCGGCTGGCTGGAGGAGAAAAGGCCCCAATGCCAGCCAGCGCCGCGCCCCGCCGATTTCGCGTCCGCACAAAAGCACTACCGCAAGCAATAAAACACTGACGCCGTAGCCAGTCCAGACCACAGTCCGCCATAGTGTCCCCCGGTTGTCCAGCCGCGCCATCATGGTTGCCGCGATGGTTCCGAGTCCAAGAAAGGCGCATTGTCGCAACCAGTTGGGTCGAATGGGATAAGAGGAGCCCAGGTAGCCTGTGCTGAAGATGTAGCAGACCCCGAAGGCGGCCAGCAACACCATGACCAATATGGTCAGGACTCGGCTGGGAGAGGTTTCGGTCATTCGGCAGATTTTCAGCGATTGAGAAATGGGGGTGTCAAGACCACCGCCATGCTCTTTTCGGTTTCGTTTTTTTTACATGTCAATGCATATAATTTATTCGCATTTCCTTGAGTTTCGCGAAAAATCCATTATATTACATGATGTTACTGTAAGATTCGCACGGCGGACGAAGCGGATCTCCCAATCCCCAGATCGAAATGCGGGTCTGTGCCGGCCCGCTTTTTTTTTGCTTTCGGAGATGTTATAAAGCATCTCCAGTGGCATTCCAACACTCAACAAGAGGAGGACCCCACAATGAGTTCTGAAATGATGCAAGATGTCGAATATCTCGCCAAAAATCGCGGCCTCAGCAAAGAGGACATCATTGAGGCAATGAAGAACTCACTGCGGGAGTCTGCCAAGAAGTCGGTGGTCGCCGGCTTCCAGAATGTCGAGGTGGATTTTGACGAGAAGCGCGGCAATTTCACTTGCTATGCGAAGCTGGTCGTGGTTGAGAAGGTTATGGATGCCCGCGTCGAGATTTCTCTGGCAATGGCCCGCACCCAGGTTCCCAATGCCCAGCTGAAAGAAGAGATCAAATGGAAAATCGACCCGGCCACGCTCGGCCGGATTTCCGCTTCCAACGCCCAGCAGTATCTCGACAATGCTCTTCGCGAGCTGGAAAAGAAGCACATTCTCACCCATTATCAGGGGTTGGAAGGCCAGCTTCTCAGTGGCGTGATCAGCCGTATTGACCGTAACGGAGTCTATGTCAGTTTTGACAACGCGGAAGGGCTGATGACCCATAAAGACTGCATCCCCGGCGAGCGTCTGGAAGTCAACGATCCCATCACTGTGCTCTTGAAGGCGCTCAACAAGGACAAGCAGGGACCATGCCTGCAGCTCACCCGCACCAGCTCCCTCTTCGTGCAGCGGCTCTTCGAGCGCGAGGTCAGCGAGATTTCGGATGGCACGGTGGTGATCAAGGCGATCGCCCGTGAACCGGGCTACCGAACCAAGATCGCCGTCGCCACCGGTGAGCAGAAGGTGGACCCCATCGGCGCCTGCGTCGGAAAGCGCGGAATGCGCGTGCGGACCATCATCAGCGAACTGGGCGGGGCCGAAAAAGTCGATATCATCAAATGGGACGAGGATCTGAAGACCTACGTCGCCAATGCCCTCAAGCCGGCAGAACTGGCCCAAGTGCAGATTGACGAGAAGACCCACCAGCTCAATGTCAAGGTGACCGACGAGATGTTCTCACTTTCCATCGGGAAGAAAGGTCAGAACTCCCGCCTCGCGGCACGGCTTTTGGGCTGGAACATCAACATCGACCGCTATGTCCCCGCCGTCACTCGTGAACTCACGATGCAGGAGCAGATCCAACAGGCGGTCGAGCTCTTTGTGAAGGGGCTTGGAATTGATGAGGCGCTCGCCCAGGCGCTCGTCGGCAGTGGATACCACTCGATGGACGGGCTACGCGAGGCTACATTGGATGACTTGATGGCGGTCGAGGGCATGTCCCCCGAACTGGCTGCCAAGATATCTGCATCGGCCCAGGCAAATTGATACAAAACGATGGTTGAGGAGCGCGCGGCAGGGCCGCGCTGGGAAGTCGCCCGCAGGGACGCAGAGATTTTCACCGACATTTCAGCAGGAGACAGGCAAGATGAGCGAAAAGAAACGAGTTTACGAATTGGCGAATGAACTGGGAATGGCGGCGAAGGATGTGTTGGAGATTCTCAAGAGAGAGGGCTATGACGTCAAGACGACCTCAAGCAGCCTGCTGAAGAGCGACGCCGATCTGGTGTTCAGCCAGATTATGGCAGACACCAAGAAGAAAGAAGCCGCCGCAAAGGCCGCCCCGGCTGTGCCGCCACCACCGCCGCCCGTACCAGTAGCGACACCAGCCCCGGCGTCTGCGGGAAGTGCGGAGGGCGAGGACGGCGACGAAGTCCATTTGAAGTCGCCAATCACCGTCCGCGACCTCGCCCAGGCGCTGGATCTCAAGCCCAATGCGGTGATTTTGCAGCTGATGGGGTTGAATATCTTCGCCGCCATCAACCAGGTGCTGGAACTCGACATCGTCGAGAAGATCTGCGCCAAGAACGGCAAGCGCTTTGTGCAGGAGCGCCGCGAAAAGAGCAACCATCCGGTCTTCGAGCGCAAGCCCAGCGCGGTCGCTGCTGCCGAGGCCAAGCGCCAGGGGCGTCCGCAGCGCAAAGTCGGTCGTCCGCCAGTGGTGGTCTTCATGGGGCATGTTGACCACGGCAAGACCACGCTTCAGGACTATATCCGCAAGACCAAGGTCGCGGCCGGCGAGGCCGGTGGCATCACCCAGGCCATCGGCGCCTCCGTTGCGCAATATGGCGACCAGACGATTACTTTCCTTGATACGCCCGGCCACGCCGCATTCACCGCCATGCGCGCCCGTGGTGCCAACGCCACCGATATCGCCGTGCTGGTGATTGCGGCCACCGAGGGCATCATGCCCCAGACGGTCGAGGCAATCCATCACGCCCAGGCCGCCAAAGTGCCGATTATCGTCGCCGTCACCAAGATCGACCTGCCTGGCGCCGACCCGGACAAAGTACGCCGCCAGCTCCAGGAGAATGGCATCCAGCCGGAAGACTGGGGTGGCAACACCGCAGTCATCCCGTGTTCCGGCATCACCGGCGAAGGCGTGGACGACCTGCTGGAGCGAATTCTCCTTGAGGCTGAAATGCTCGAACTGGCCGCCGACCCCGATGCGCCCTTCGAGGGACTCGTCATTGAGGCGCAGATGGAGTCCGGCATGGGACCGACCGCGAACATCCTTGTGCGCAATGGCACCCTGCGTATTGGCGACTGGTTCTCTTGCGGCGCCACCTACGGAAAGGCCAAGGCAATTTTGGACACCCATGGGAAGCGCCTTGCCAAGGCAACCGCCTCGACTCCGGTTAAGATCATGGGCTACACCGGCGTGCCGGAGGCCGGCGAGACCGTTGTCTGGCAGCCGGATGAAAAGGCCGCCAAGGCGGTCGCCGATGAAGAACTTGCCAAGCGTCGTGCCGAAGAACTCGCCCCCAAGCGCGCCGCGCTCACCTTGGAGGACATCAATTTGCTCTTCAAGAACGAAGCGGCCTCTGCCAGCCTTCCCGAACTCAATCTGATTCTCAAGACCGACGTGCGCGGTTCCCTGGAAGCCATCAGCGAGTCCATCAACGGCATCAAGTCCCAGAAGATCACCTGCAAGGTCATCCATTCTGGTGTCGGTGAAATCACTGAAAACGACGTGATTCTCGCCACTGCCTCCAAGGCAATCATCATCGGCTTCCATGTGAGGGCGATGCCTGGCATCAACAAGATCGCCAAGAACAAGGGTGTCGAAATCCGCCTCTACTCCATCATCTATGAACTGCTGGACGACCTGCGCGACGCGATGCGCGGACGCCTCACCCCCGAGACCAAGGAGGTCCTGCTTGGCGAGGCCGAAATCATGCAGGTCTTCAACATCACCAAGGCCGGTAAGATCTGCGGCTGCCGCGTGAACTCCGGCTCCGTGCGCGTGAACCTCAAGGCGAAGGTGTACCGTCAGAAGGAACTCATCTACTCCGGACTGGTCGCCTCGCTCAAGCACTTCAAGGAGGACGTCCGCGAAATGAAGGCCGGGCAGGAATGCGGTATCAAGCTGGACAACTTTGAGGACTTCGAAGTCGGCGACCGCATCTCCGTCTTCCAGACTCAGCAGATTGCCCCTGAATTATAGACAATTCGCAATTCGTGAGCGCCAACATTGAGTCCCATTTGCCCTATTGCTAATTACTAATTATGAGCACCGACCGCCTCACCCGCCTGAATGCCCAGCTCCAGCGTGAGCTGGGAGTCCTTTGCGAGAGCCACATTCGTCCGGCGATGCCTGGTGTGCTCATCACTGTCACGGGCGTTGAAATTGCGTCGAACCTCCGCAATGCGAATGTCTTTGTGAGCGTCTATGGTGCTCCAGGAGACGACCAGCGCGCACTGGCGCTATTGCGGAGCCAGCGCCACCTTCTGCAAGCCGGACTTGCCCAGAAGGTGATTATGAAATATACCCCTGTCCTGAATTTCAAGCTGGACGGCACCGCCGCGCGCGCTGACCGCGTGATGAATATCCTCAAAGAACTCAACCTCCCTGACGATGCGGAAGCCGGCGACAACAATGCCGGCGTTCCAGCGGAACCTGCAAACGAGTAGTCCGCCGCCGCGACCGGCTACGGATAAACCTCGTGTTCGGCGCAGGCTTGGAGCATCTGCTTGCGCACATATTGTTTCAAGGCGTAAGCCGATGGGAAACGGCATATTGTTGCGACATCGACCGGTGGTAGCAGATGGAAGTGTATTCTGCCGCATTGTAAGCGAAAGTGACGGGTGGGGTTCTGTTCGTTGCCAGTGATGACGCCTGGATAGATTTCCACGCCAAGTTCGCGGGCGATTCGGAAGATTCCACTTTGAAAAGGCAGCATCTCTTTGGCACCAGAACGGTGCCCTTCGGGAAAGCTGATGATTGACACGCCGTGTTCCAGATGCTCGCGGATGATCTGTTGCGTTTCACCATAACTTGAAGCGGTAGTGTCCAAATAGCCGGCCTGTCGTGCAACGAAGCCTAAGAGCGGAAGTCGCATGGGCCAGCCATTGACCGCCTGAATCATCGGGCGTTTCATCGCGGAGACCAAGAAGGCATCCGAACCGGAGCGATGGTTGAATACATAGATGGCTGGCTTGGAGCCAGGTTTTACGCCACTGACGGTGACCCGGATGAATGGCCAGACGCCGATGCGCGTGGCCACGATTCCCCAGCCCAGTACAATCCAGCGGAGCATTGCTCGGCGAGGCCACTTGGGCAGACAGAGGGCGCCGAGAAAGGGCAGGGCGACGAGGGCGAAATACAAAAGCGACCAGAGGCCCAGCCAGCCATAGATGATTGCGTTGACCAGGTAGTCGCTGATCGTTGGGCGGGCTTTATTTTCCAGCGGAGTGGATTTCCTCGGGATGCTCACGGGCATATTTTTCCAGGAAGTCATAGACATCACCAAGGGTCCGCACATTGCGGATCTCCTCGTTGTTGCGCAGGGCGACGCCGATGCTCTTGTGGAGCTCAACCAGCAGATCCACAATGTCCAGGCTGTCCAGTCCCAGGTCGGTGAAGAGCTGGGCGTCCGGGACCAGTCGCGTCTCCTCGATTTCAAATTGGTCGACAAAGACGGCGTTGACGTGCTGGATGATTTCTTCGCGAGTCATGAGATCTACAATTCCACGGCTGATGGCATTTCACCAATGAGAACTGCGTTGATGCCTCCAAAGGCAAAGCAGTCCTTGACAAAATAACGCAAGGCGGAGTGGCGTGGTGCCTGGAGGAGGTCGAGACCGGCGCACGCCTCGTCCGGTGCAGCGAGATTGGCGGTGGGCAGCAAGGTGTTGCGACGAGCCATCTCCAGCGTAACGGCGAGCTCCAGTGCGCCAGAGGCCCCCATGGTGTGCCCAAGTTGCGCTTTCAAGCTCGAGACGGGGACGGCATTACCGAAAATCCGCGTGAGCGCGGCGGCCTCGGCTGCGTCGCCCTGGCGAGTTCCGGTGGCATGCGCACTAATATAATGGATATTGGCGGGTTGCAAGGATGCTTCGCGCAAAGCGGCGGTCAGACAACGCTCGATGGCTTCGGCGTCGGACTGGCTGGTCTGGCGCCCGCTGGCATTGGTGGCGTAGCCGCAGATCTCCGCCAGAATCCGTGCACCGCGTCGAAGCGCGTGGACGCGCTCTTCCAAGACGAGAACGGCTGCTCCCTCGCCGACTGCCAGTCCGCTGCGGTTTACGTCAAAGGGTCGGATTGCCTCGGCGGCGTTCTGGCCGGTTGCAGGGTGTGCGAGTGCAAAGAGCTGTTCGAAGGTTCCTGCGACTTCGGGCGTCGCCTCGTCCGTTCCGCCGGCGAGCATCACGGTTTGGCGTCCGAGGCGAATTTCATCGTATGCCACTCCGATGGCCTGGAGTCCAGAGGCGCAGGCCGAGCAGGGCGCCAGCAGGGCCCCAGTCAGCCCAAAGACATTGGCCACGTTGAAGGCGGCGGTGTGCGATACGCTCTTGAAGAACTGCTGTGCAGGCATGTTTTCCAGGCCGGAGTCGTGGAAGAGTCGCATTGTCTCATGGATAGCGCTTGGGCTGCCGAGGGTGGAGCCGATGGCGCAGCCTGTGGTGCCATTGGTGAGTTCTTCGTCGGACAGGCCACTTTCGGCGATGGCGTCTCTGGTGGCAAGTGTGGCGTAAATTGCGACCGGAGCCATTGACCTCCGCAACTTGCGGTCCAGCGAGAGGATTTTCTCGTGTGGCAATTCCAGCGGAGCGGCCAGGAGTTCGCCCGTGGCTCCGGGCAGTTCCCACTCTGGCATCACGCGAATGGCGCTTTCGCCGGCCAGCAGGCGCTCAAAGAGCGTGGCACGGTCGAAACCCAGCGCGGAGACCACGCCACAGCCGGTGATGACAACTCTGGGGAAATCACTTGCCATGATTTATTCCAGCCAATTTTCGAGTTTGAGTTTCGGCACCCGCGCGAAATGCGTGATGTTGTTGGTGACCAGCGTCAGGTGCTCAGCCAGCGCGGCCGCCGCGATCAGCATGTCCATCGCGCCAATTAACTTGCCTTGTTCTTCAAGGTATGTGCGCAATTCCGCGTATGCTTGGACAGCATTGCTGTTCCAGGCAAGACAAGGCATCGCCCGACAAAACTCATCGACTTTCTCGATGAGGCGCTGGTTTTTCCGGCGCAGCGCCTCATGGCGCAATTCTGCTTCGGTGAGACAACAAATGCACACGGCATCAAGATACTTGGCGAACTTTGCCGTGGCATTCGGATAACGGTTGCTGATGATATACGATGCCGTATCCGTATCAAGCATATATTGCAACATTAGAAAAGATCCCGTTCTTGAATGGTTTGGGCATCATCACGAGGAACCTCGAAATCTGGAAAGGCCGGTCCTGACAGGAATTTCTCCAGCAGTTTTTTCCGGTCGATGGGCGAGAGGATGATTTTGTTGCCCTTCTTCTGGATTTGTACTTCCGATGTGTTGAAGCGATATTTCTTTGGGATGCGCACGGCCTGCGAACGGCCAGTCATGAACACTTTTGCAGTTTCCATTATCAGCCTCCTGGATTGGTATGTATCATTGATATGTATTTTTTCGGGGAAAAGTATGCATCATTAATATATATCATTTTTCACAAATGGCAATGGCTGAGAGCAGTTTTTGATAAGATTCTTCGCCCAGGACCTGCCGGGTGACGAGGAAGGAACTCAGGAGGGTTCCGACGATACCTGGTGCGAAGGCGTTCTCGCCAATGCCGTAGAAATTCCGGACGGGGAGCCGCCCCATCAGGCGTGGCGCGTTGGTGGTCATGCGCACGCCGTAGGCACCGTGGCCAGGCGGGACGAATCGTGCATAGGTGTGTGGAGTGGCTGCGGCTTCGAGGCGGAGATGCCCTTTGAGTTCCGGCCAGCCTTCGTAGGCATGGGTCAGGACGGTCTGGGTCATTGCCTCCTTTTCGGCAGGAGAAGGCTTGGCGGTGCAAGACGGCGCAGGGGCCGGTGCCAAAAGGATGAGGCACTGCACGGGCGTGCCGTCCATGCGGGTGTCATGAGAGAGGATGGCGCCAGTGCTGAGGAACGGCTCGTCGCGGTCGGGACGCAGGATTTGGTTGAAGTCCAGGCTTCGAAGGTATGAGGTCAGATGTGGCGGACAGGGCAGGGCATTGTCCACTGTCGCGAAAACGGTAAAGAAACCGCAGGTGTCTTGGAGGGGTGCGCAGAGGCGCTGGAAGCCGCGCTGCCGTTCAGGGGGGAGGAGCGGGAGGAGTTCGGCGGGATGGAGGGAATTGAAGAGGTCGTCGAAGGCGAGCGTGGTTCCGTCGGAGAGTTCGGCGGCGTGGCAGTGCCCCGCATCGTCGAAGGATTGGAAGGCAATAATGTGGGTGTTCGTGCGGACCTCGACACCAAGACGCGCGAGTTCACGGGTGAAGTTGGCTATCAGCGCGTCCCCGCCACTTTTCAAGCGGATCATCTCCTCCTCGAAACCGTAGCTTACGCGGAAATGGCGCGCGGCAGGGACCTCCTCTGGCGGTGCGCCATGGAAGAGTGCGGGCGAGGCCAATGTGGCAGCGAGTTCCGGCGAGAAGCCCAACTGCTGAAAAAGCGTGTCCAGCGTAAGCTGGTCCAATTCACTGAAGGCAGTCAGGGCATCGCCGATGGGTGCCCGCAAGTCGAACATCGGCGTGTTCCGAAGCACCTCAGTCTCCAGCTCTTGGTAACGGCGGAGCGAGGCAGTCTCGCGGGGGAACTCCTGCGCGAGGTAGTCGTAAAAGGCGTCGCGGCCGCAATTCGGGAAGTGGAGATGATGACCGTCCGGAAGTTTTAGGCTCCAGGGGAAGGAGTCGGCCTCGATTCCGTCAATACTGTCCAGAACTGTCAGCATTTGTCCAAGAATGCCGACGAGACTGCTGGTGAAATGCAGACCGGTGTCGAAAGGGACGCCCTGCCGGCGGAAGCGTGTGAGTCTTCCGCCGACGGCAGGGGTCTTTTCCAGCAGGGTGACGTGGCGGCCGGCCTTGGCCAGAAGGATGGCCATGGAGAGACCGCCGGTGCCGGCGCCCAGCACTACGGAATGTCGGGGAGGGTCAGGCACAAATGCAGTGGGCAGTTAGAGCCATTCCTTGGTGCCGTTGATGTAGGTGCTCTCGAACTCGTCGTCGGATTTGGTGAGGTAGATGATTCCCTCGATGAGTCCGAAAATACCGCCGATGCCGCAGACGAGTCCGAGAATCAGCTGGATGATTCCGGCCTTGATGTAGCCGAGGTAGAACTTGTGTGCGCCAAGCCAGCCGAGCAGAATTGCGAGGACACCGGCGACGATTTTCTTGTTTTTCGCTTCTTCGCTTGCCATGTTGTTTTCTCCTTGGTTTTGGGGTGGGTTGGGGGCTCGCCTTACAAGTCGAAGGTGAGCTGGTTGGGGTCGTGGTAGGGGCTGCGACGCCCGCGGCGCTTGGATGGAAGGGGGATTTATCCGGGGGCGACCAGTGGGCTTATCGAAGCCTGGGAGTTAAATTGTTCGAGAGTGACGACTTGGATTTCCGGCAGGGTTTGGAGTCTTTTGTCGTTGGTAATAAATGCCTTGCACTTGGTTATGATGGCGGTTGCCAGATGGAGCGCATCCAAGGCTTTA
Source organism: Victivallales bacterium (assembly GCA_017617415.1). Classification (GTDB taxonomy): domain Bacteria; phylum Verrucomicrobiota; class Lentisphaeria; order Oligosphaerales; family Oligosphaeraceae; genus RGIG1601. The sequence continues at coordinate 39,303 of JAFZWH010000093.1, forward strand.
AGTGCCTCGTGACACGCTCTTAGGCGTGCGGCCTCCAAGGCAATCTCTTGGTTGACAGAGCAAATGGAGACATTCATTCCCGTCAGGAATGTCTTGAAATTCTCGATGGATTGCAAGTCATGATTGGCATACGGATATGTGCAATATTCTTCAAGAGTGACTGCGGAGGTGACCAGCGGCATTTTTTGATAGCAGTGCCTGAAAAATACTCGGGCAGGATGGAAAAACAGCGAACTATGCTCCAAGTAGTATATGAACAAGGCGGTATCCACATACATTCTGGCAACGCCGTTCTTAAATTCGGTCATAGTCTCTGATCTCCCGAATATATTCGTCGGCGCGGTTTGCGCGTTCGGTGTGTCGAACCAGTTTGTCAAAGGCGAAGGCTTCCTGTTCTTCGCTATGCTTGTCCTTCTCTTCCATTTCCCGAATGAAATCAAGGATCAAGAATACCTTCTGATTCGGCAACACATCGATGAGCGTCTTTGCCAATTCTTTAGGAGTAGTCGTTTCCATTGCCTTCCTTGCCTCCTCTTTTCATAAGATACTTGCAAAAATGAATTTTGCAAATATCTCTGTTATGACTTTTACAAATCGAAGGTGAGCTGGTTGGGGTCGTGGTAGGGGCTGCGCCGCCCGCGGCGCTTGGTTTCGGCGAGCTTCGGGCGCTTGGCGTCCTCTTCGTCGAATTCGTTGTTCTCCAGATTCGTGAGCACCTGGTCGGCGCGGTCGATGACGATTTTCGGGATGCCGGCGAGCCGTGCGACGTGGATGCCGTAGCTCTTGTCAGCGGCTCCGGGCACGATTTTGCGCAGGAACATGATGCTCTCGCCCTCTTCCTTCACCAGCACGTTGTAGTTCTTGATGCCAGGCTTGGTGAGCGGGAGGTCGGTGAGTTCGTGGTAGTGCGTGGCGAAGAGGGTGCGGGCCTTGGCGGACGGGGTGTCGTGGAGGTATTCGGCGATGGCCCAGGCGAGCGAGAGGCCGTCGAAGGTGGAGGTGCCGCGGCCGATTTCGTCCAGGATGATGAGGCTCTGCGGGGTGGCGTGGTTGAGGATGTTGGCGGTCTCGACCATCTCGACCATGAAGGTGGACTGCCCGCGCGAGAGGTCGTCCGCCGCGCCGACGCGGGTGAAGATGCGGTCGGCCAGGCCGATAGTGGCGCTTGAGGCGGGAATGAAGGAGCCCATCTGCGCCATCAGGACGAGCAGCGCGACCTGCCGGATGTAGGTGGATTTGCCCGCCATGTTGGGGCCCGTGATGAGGCCGATCTGCTGGTCGGTGGTGTTGAGCACGCAGTCGTTGGGCACGAAGGCCGAGCCCTCGGCGTGTGCGTCCAGCACGGGGTGCCGACCGTCCCGGATTTCGAGAATCGGCGTCTCGGCGATGGCGGGGCGGGTGTAGTTGTAGCGGATGGCGTCCTCGGCGAGGGCTCCCAGGCAGTCGATGTTGGCGAGGGCGCGGGCGGTGGTCTGAATCACCGCAATCTGCTTCACGACGGCCTCGCGGAGCTGCCCGAAGAGCTCGAATTCGAGCGCCTGCGCCTTCTCGTCCGACCCCAGCACCTTGTCCTCGATTTCCTTGAGTTCGGGGGTGATGAAGCGCTCGCCGTTCACGATGGTCTGCTTGCGCATGTACTCCGGCGGAACCAGGTCCAGGAAGGACTTGGAGATCTCGATGAAGTATCCGAAGACCTTGTTGAAGCGGACCTTCAGGGACTTGATGCCAGTGCGCTCCTGCTCCTTGAGCTGGTAGTTGGCAATCCAGTCCTTGCCCTCGGTGGAGGCTCTCCGCAGGAGGTCGAGGTCCGCATTGAAGCCGTCGCGAATCATCCCGCCGTCGTGGACGGCGACGGGCGGCTCGTCCACCACCGCCTTGGCGATGAGCTCCACCAGCTCGGGCTGTTCGGAGAGCTTCTCACATTCGTCCAGAAGCAGTCCCGCATGGGCGTTGTGCAGGATGGCCTTGAGGCCGGGGAGCTCCTCCAGACCGCGCCGCAGGACGATGAGGTCGCGGGCGGAGGCGTTGGTGCCCACGCTGAGGCGGGTGACGGTGCGCTCGATGTCGCGCACGGCGGAGAGAGTCTCGCGCAGTTCGGAGAGGAGCATCGGCTGTCCGGCGAGGTCCTCCACGGCATCCAGCCGCGCCTCGATGGCGGGCTTGGACTTCAGGGGACGCAGGACCCACTCGCGCAGGAGGCGTGCGCCCATGGGGGTGATGGTCTTGTCCAGCACGGAGATGAGGGTGTTGTCCTTGCCGTCGGCGAAGATGGGATCCACCAGCTCGAGGTTCCGCTGGGAGATGCGGTCGAGCACGAGGCAGTCGTCGGACTGGTAGGAGGCGATGGCGGTGAGGTTCGCGGCGTCCTTGCGCAGGGTGTTCTGGGCGTAGTGGAGGATGGCGCCGGCCGCGCCGATGGCGGGTTCGTAGCCGCGGCAGCCATAGCCGTCCAGAGACGCGACCTGGAAATGGCGCAGGAGGTCGCTTCGTGCCAATTCGACGTCAAAATGCCAGTCCTCCACGCTGGTCCAGACCAGCTGCTGCGGGAGGTCGGCAGGGAAGCCTTCGTTCTGCCAGCGCGAGAGCAGACTGGCGGGGGCCAGGCATTCGGCGGGCTTCAGGCGGTTGAGTTCGACCTCCAGCGCTCCGACGCCCATGGGGATTTCGGTGATGCGAAACTCAGCGGTGGAGAGGTCGAGCGAGGCCAGCCCCCAGCGGTTTTTCATCGGCAGAAGCGCCACGAGGTAGTTGCTGCGGTTGGACTCCAGCAGCGTGTCCTCCATCATCGTGCCAGGCGTGATGATTTCCGTGATGTCGCGCTTCACCAACCCCTTTGCCAGCTTCGGGTCCTCAATCTGGTCCGCCAAGGCGACCTTGTAGCCGCCCGCCAGGAGCTTCGGGACATACTGCCGAACCGCGCGGTAGGGGATGCCGCACAACGGCGCGCCCGCTCGGCTGGTCAGCACGACGTCCATCAGCGGAGCGGCGATTTTGGCGTCCTCGAAGAACATCTCGTAGAAGTCGCCCATCCGGAACATCAGCAGCGTGTCCGGCGCGAGCTGGCGCTTCGCCTCGGCATACTGACGCATCCCCGGCGTGAGTTCGCCCGACAGGCTGGCGTTTTTGGTTGGTTTGGATTCAGACATATTTAGGTGAAGTACTCCACGTCGGGATTCAGGAATCCATATTCGTAGATTTGTGGAAGGAGCTTTTCACGCAGGGCGTCGTGCGCGGACTTCAGTGCTGCGAGTTCGGCATTGGCAAGTCCAGCGGCCTTAAGGGCCTGGCGGACTTGGTAGATGCCGACGTCCCAGGTCTCGATATGCCAGTCCATCCACTGCGTGTTGCAGAGTTGCTCGTAGAAGACCTGGTAAAGTTCCTTGGCGGCGTCCAGGAGTGCCTGCGCCTCGGAGGAGAGAGCATGCGCCTTCAGCCATTTGGCCAGAAAGCGGTCCTCGTTGGCGGCGGAAAGCTGCAGCGTGAGGTCTGACAGGCCGCATTTCCATTTGCGTATTTCACTCAACTGGAATGGAAACAGCTGATTCTGGATTTGCCAGACACTGTCTTGGTATTGGACATTGCGCAACGAGACCGCGTAGTTGGAGGGCGCGAAGGCACTCCAGACCACGCAATCGGTCACGAACTCCTGCGGCAGTTCGGCCGTGGGTGCATAGAAAGAGTCTTTGTTGTTGGTCCAAGTCAATTGAGGTATTCGTTTGACGGTATGGACGACCATCGCGTACTCGTAATTTTCCTTGGTGACGGAGAAGGCTCCGGCGTTTGCGTATGGTGCCGAAAGAAGACAGGTGGCACCTTGATTCTGCATGTCATCACCTTTGCTTACCAGAGAAAAAAGGAATCCTTCTGCCACATGGTTACGCTGATCGCGGTTGTTTGTCATCAGGTTGAAGGGACTCACAAAGGTGGGCATGATAGACTTGCCATCCCACTTGGGGCGCGGACACCACTTGTTGAGCATCGCTGTGCGTTTGACGGACGAGAGCTGTTTTTTTCCTAGCTTTTCATTGACATTGTTAAAGATGTCGAAAGAAATCTTTTGTCGTTCAAGATGCCGATGCTGAGCAAGATTCCAAATTAAGAAACTAACTGCAAATTGTCCTTTGGCGCCATAGAAGTTTTGTGAGGAAAACGCAAAGCCGCGCCTATAGACATATTGGAAGAAACCATCGCGGACTTTCTGATCGTTGTTGGAATTAATGTACTTTAGTGGTGAATATAGGCAAAGCCGTGCGTCTTTTCCCTCGAACTCCTTTGAGATGCGGAAGAGAAATTGGGTGAAGAGTTCACGGCTGGCCTCGCCATAGTCTTCGTCGTTCATCCATTCGCGGATGGCGGTCATAGAGACGTTGTCCTTGGAACGCTTGCCGGTTTCGCCGCTTTTGGTGTTCGCGGTGGCGAAGGGAGGGTTGATGAAGACAATCCACTTAAGCTTGGGATTCGCCAGGTCAGTCGCCAGATTCGCCGGCATTTTGCGTTTCGTGCCGTAGGACAGTTGCCCCGCGAGCAAGCCGACATCATCATTGAGATAGTCATATTGGAAACAAGTCGCTCCAGGGAAAATCTTCTCGCAGTATTTTGCATCGTCCTCCTCCATGGTGGAGATGTAGCAATATGGCAATGCGGAGCTGGGCAGATTGAACTCCAGATTTCCGGTGCCGGCGGCCATGTCCCAGAAGCGCCATTCGCCAGATTTCCACCACTCCTTGCCAATTTCGCGCTCAAGATATTGAAGGCCTTTGGCGGCGAACTCGATAGGCGTGTAGAACTCGCCGGTGAAGCGCCGACGGTAGTCCTCGGTGAGGCGGTCGGCTTTCTGTCGCATCATCGCCATCTCCTCTGGCGGAATGCGTTCGAAATTTTGCCAGAAATGCTGATAAAGGGTTGGTTGGACGGACTTTCGGATGAAATTGCCATCGCCCGTGACATCAAAAAGCACCTCGCCTTTGGGGCGAAGGACAGATTTCCCCTGTTCCAAGTCGGCGAAGAAATACTCGGAGACCTTGCGGCCGTTGTGGACATATTTGCCGAAGAGCTTCTCCCAGTAGTCATAGACCTCCAGGAAGTTCTGTTCGGTGATGACCTTCTTGTCGAGGTCGGTGAAAAGCGACGGGGTGAAATTCCTGCGTTCCTGTATTTTCTCGATGAATTGCTTTTCCTCCTCTGGAAGCGTCCAGTCATAAACATGCAGTTTTTTGCAGCATTCGCATTTGGCGATGGCCGCGCAGAGTTTTGGACAGGGTGTGGAGGGGGCGCGATCCCAGTCATAACGGTCGTCCTGCTCGGCATAGAATTTTGCGAATTTGCTGGTGCGAAGCAGGAAGCCGGACTTCTTATCTGCAATGCAAATATTCGGCGGGAGCGGCGACTTTACGACGCTGAACTTCAATCGCCGTGCGTAGTACATCGTCTGGGCGATGGCTTTGGCCCGCTCGTCGAGGTTCTGGAAGTTCCGCTCATATTTGAACTCGTAGAGAATCGCTTCGGTGTAATGGTCAATTGCACCAAGCGCATTGAGCTTCATCCCGAAGAATCTGCAGAACTCGGCCTTAATTTCCTCTTCCTTTTTGCAGGCTTGAAGTGCTTGGTAGAGGCCGTTTTGGGGGATTTTTGGGGATTTTACCATGAGAAACAATCCACTATTTCAGAATTCGATTGGCGGCGAGGACGCCAGAGAGCAACGCGCCGACAATGCCCAGGAGACCCTGGTCGGTGCCGGCGAGCGTGAGGTTTGGGACGCCGGTCGCGCCGTCCGCGAATTTGTCCGGCGAGCCGTAGATGGCGCCGTTGGCGTGTCCGGTGAAGCGGCAGAAGGTATGCGGCGTGTAGAGGTCGAGGAATTTCGCGTGACCGGCGAGGCGAGGGTAGTAGGCACCCAATTGCGCCAAGAGCGTCTGCGCCAAGATGGACTTGATGCCAGGAGACATTGCGTCTCGACAGAGGTCATTATGGAGCGGTCCCAGACTGGCGATAGGCGCACTGAGGCGGAGCATCCGAGTCGGTGTCACACCGACGTAGTTGTCTGGCACGCAGACCAACAGGGAGTCCGTCGGGGCAGTCGCCGACATCGGTCGGAAGGCGAAATTCGACTCCAGCCCAATGAACTGCATGCAGTCGGTGAGGCCGTAGACCGCAGGAGCGTCGTCCAGTTCAAAGAACGATTCAACGAACTGCACCTCGCCAGGCTGGGCATTTGACAATGGCGCGGGAGCGTCGGCGTCGCCGAGCAGTTTCCGCGTCTCCACGGCGCCAATGGTGGAAAGACAACAGTCGGCAGTGAAAATCTGTCCTGAATTTTCCAGAATTGACTGAAATTTTCCAGAATTGTCCAGGTTGATTTTCGTGACGCCACAGCCCAGGTGAAGTTTGGCGCCGGTTTCCAGAAGGCGTGAAGTCAGATGTTCAATGACGGGCCGCATGCCATCCTGTGGCCGTGCGAAACCTTCGATGAAGATGCTCTTGAAAAGCGTCGCAAAGGCACTGAAGGGCATCTGGTCACCCCAGGCATTGCCGAAGAAGAAGACGGGGAGGCAGAGCAGGTCATGCAACCGCTTGGATTTCAAATGCTCGGCGAGAACCTTGCGGGCGGGATGCTCGGATGCTGGCGCATCCGCGTAGGCGCATTGCTCGATGCGCTCCACGAGTGCCTCGAAGCCCTTGCGGTCCTCTGGGAATTGCGTAGCGATGCGTTTGCGGAAGCCCGCGAAGTCGTTATCCAGCGGGAGTTCCGTGGTTCCGCAACGGATGAGCGAGTGGCTCTGCGGGCAAAGGTGGAGGTCTTCACGACGCAGCCGCAGCTGCCGCAGGGTGCGGTTGAGCGGCGCGGCGGTGTCCGCAGGGGATGCGAAGTTGGTGAAGGCGTGCAGCCCCGTGTCGAAGACACGTCCGTCGCGCTCGTACCAGGAGTTCAGCCCACCGGCCTTCGTGTGCGACTCGAAGACTCCCACGCGCTTCCCAAAATGCGCAAGACGGATGCTGGCGGCGAGCCCCGAAAGTCCCCCGCCAATCACCACGACATCGTATTTTGAGTTGAAAGTCAAAAGGTTAAAGGTGAGAGTACTGCTGGCGCCTCGCCAGCAGAGAGGTTAGAGGTTAGAGGTGAAAGGTGAAAGGAGTTTAAAGGTAAAAGGTAAAAGTGCAGGTCTCAAATCTCAGATCTCAGGTCTCAGGTTCCACCAGGAAGGTGAGAGGGTAAAGTCCCGTCTGTCCCAGAGGTCCCGCCTGTCCCGGGTACCAAGTAAACTTTACCCTTTACCCTTTCAACTTTAGACTTTCTTCGCCGCGGCGATGAAGCTGGCGCGGGAACGCTCGATGACCGCCTTGTCCACGCAGATGGCGATGCGGAAGTATCCAGCATAGCCGAAGCCGGAGCCGGGGACGGCGAGGACGCGCTCGTCGGCGAGTTTCTGGACAAAGGTCACGTCGTCCATGCCGTGCGGGGCCTTGGGGAAGAAGTAGAAGGTCCCGGCGGGCATCTGGAATTCGATGCCAGCCTCGGTGAGGATGTCCGCCATGATGCGTCGACGCTCGGCGTAGATGGCAAGCTGGTCGCTCTGGAGCTTGAGGGCGAGCTGGATGTCGGCGAGTCCTCCGATGATGAGCTTCTGGCCGATGCAGGGTGAGTTCACGTAGCCGAGGATGCGGTTGGTGAGGATAAGTCCGGAGACCAGCTGCGCTGCGTCCTCTGTCCCCATGGCGGGGTTCACGGCGATGTAGCCGATGCGCTCGCCGGCGAGTCCGAGGTTCTTGGAGAAGGAGGAGCAGACCACGGAATATTCGTAGCGCGGAAGCACGGAGGGGACAGAGCATCCGTCGTAGGCCAGGAAGCGGTACGGCTCGTCCGCGATCAGCAGGATGGGCCGACCGTACTTCTGACTGGCCTTGCGGAGGATGGCGGCCAATGCGTCGATTTCGTCAGCGGTATAGACCACGCCGGCGGGGTTGTTCGGGGAGTTGATGAGCAAGGCGCGGGTCTTTTCGTTGATGGCCTCCGCAATGCCTTCGATGTTCAGTTTGAAGGTGCCGGGCGCGGACTTGACGGGCTTGAGCACGCCGCCGTAATTTCCTACATACGAGCCGTATTCCACGAAATAGGGCGAGGGGCAGATGACCTCTTCTCCGGGCATCAGAATGGCACGGAAGATGCAGTTAAGTCCGCCGGCCGCGCCGACGGTGATGATGATGTTCGAGGCGGTCATTGGCGCGCCCTGTTCGGCTTCGGTCCATTTCGCCAGCGCCTCGCGGGCGGCGGGGTAGCCCGCATTGGGCATGTAGCCCAGTCCGGCGGGGACATCCACCTGGTCGGCGAGTCCACGCAGGGTGTCGATGACGGTGGCGGGCGGGTTGAGGTCTGGACTGCCGAGGCTGAAGTCATACACATTTTCGGCGCCGAATTGTTTTTTCATCTCGATGCCCGCCTCGAACATGCGGCGAATCCACGAGGAGCCCTTCTGGGCATTCAGAATTTGGTCGGAAACCAGTTGCATTGTCGTTTATGGTTGAATTGGAGTTGGTTGGAATGGAAGTCGCTGAAGCAACCGCGCGAATTTCGCGTTGCGATGGTAAATCTTTGGGTAGTTGGGACTGCGCATGAAGGATGGTTCCTCGCCGGTCTCGGCCTCCTGCTCCATCAGAGGCGCAATCTGCGCGAGGAATTGAGGATGTTCCTCACGTAGCAGAGAGGCGTGGGACTCAAGAAGCAAGATGGTGTTGTCGATTTTCTGAAGGCTCAGGCGTGGACTTCCCAAGTTGCTGCGGTGCTGCCGGATGAGACTAACGACATAATCCAGGTCGTGGTCGTCGTCGCGGATGAGCGCGTCATTGGCGGCGACCTCGAAGACTTTTGGATTTACGCGCTCGTTCCGCGCGATGAGGGTGTGCCAGAAGGTCTGGGTGTCGTGCCAGACATGCAGGTTCAGTTGCGTGGCTAACATCATCAACGCGATGAGGAAACATGCGACTAGACGGGTGGTATGGTTCTCCGGGATGATGAGGGACAGACCGACGACTGCCACGACGGAGACGAGGTAGTTATAACGGTCGCAGTAGTCGAAGTTGGTGTAAACCCACATTCCAAGGACAGGGAGCATCGTCCCGCCCAGGATGAGTGCGCCGCCCAGCAACTTCGTCCAGGGAATGTGGCGGATGGCAAGCGCATACCAAAGCAGAGTGCCCAGGAGAAGCACGCCAATTAGGTAGAGTAACCAGTATTCCTTGAATCCCACAATATTGGGGTAGATGGGATTCACCCCGAAATTCGGCAGGACGGCGGTGAGCGGATACCAGAAGAGGTTGTGAAGCGGCACCGCCGGGGACCACGAGAAGATGCCTGGATTGGTCTGAGCGGTCATGTATGCCGACCAAACAGTCGCGACTAGACCGCAGAGCACGGGGATGAGTTGATCGGGACGCCACTTTCGCAAGGTGAGCGCATAGACCATGTAAATGCCTGCCAATGGCGCGGCGGCGGGTTTGGCGAAAATCGCCAGCGTGGTCAAAATTCCGCAAATAATACTATAACTAATTTGTTTCCAAACTGTTATAGTATCTATTAAAAAAAGGAACAGCAAGAATGCTGAAAAGGTGAAGAGACCGCATAGGACATCTTTGCGTTCCGTAATCCACACCACGGACTCGCTTTTTTGTGGATTCACGCTCCAAAGCAACGCGGCGAGGAATGCCCAGGCGGGCGAGAGCTTGAGTTTGCGTGCGATCCAGTAGAGAAGTGCAGCGCAGAGCAGATGCAACGCAAGATTGTGGAGGTGGTAGGGAAGGGGAGTCGTGTGCCCGAAAAGAGCATTGTCCGCCATAAGCGAGTACATCGGCAGTGGCGTGTAGAGGTCTTGAAAAGGGCGTGTGGCGTAGCGCCGAAGGTTCTTGGCGGTCCAGGAAAGATGTTGGTTCTCAAGGATAAAAATACCGTCATCCCAATGATCCAGAAATGGATAGTTTATCGCACGGACGAAATTCAGCGTGGTGATGAACAGTAGCGCCGCTAACAAAAGAACCTCGCTCCGAACTCTGTGCCCGACCGCTGGCGGGGACGATGCAGTGTTCTCAGTTGTGGCATTGGCAGTTGGCATGACACCATACTTTAATACCTAAAACCAATATACTATTGTGGCGACGGCCAATTTCCTCGTCGCATTAGTCCATTTCGAATAGAAACCAGATTTTGATACACGTGACTGTTTTGGCGTGGTCTGTCCCCGTGCTTTGATACACGTGACTGTTTTGGCGTGGTCTGTCCCCGTGCTTTGTGGTGCGCCGCGTTGGTCTGTCCCCGTGGTCTGTCCCCTGAAAATCTCCTTGGGTAAGGACCAGCCTTTTCGTAAAAGCAATCGCTCGACACGCACAACAATGTGCGAAATCTGTGTTACATTGTGAGAAAGTTCTTTTTCATTGCCATAATCTACTTTTTCCATATCTGGAGATTCTTCATGACCAAACTCGACCCGACCAAATTGGCTGACTGGCAGATTGCCGAGGCTGCCGAAGCCACCATGCTTGCCCCGCAACAACTCGCTGACAAGCTTGGACTTCTACCAGAAGAACTCATTCCCTGGGGACGCCAGCTCGCCCGCGTGGACCAACAGGCCATCCGCGCCCGCCTCGCCAACGCACCGCAGGCCAAGTACATCGATGTAACCGCTATCACCCCCACGCCACTTGGCGAAGGAAAGACCACCACCGCTATCGGACTGATTGACGGCCTCGCCAAGCGTGGACACCGCGTCTCCGGCGCCATCCGCCAACCTTCCGGCGGTCCCACTTTCAACATCAAGGGCTCCGCAGCCGGCGGCGGCTTGGCGCAATGTATCCCGCTGACCACCTTCTCCCTCGGCATGACCGGTGATATTGACAAGATCACCAATGCCCACAATCTCGCGATGGTCGCCCTCACTGCACGCATGCAACACGAGCGCAACTACGATGATGCCAAGCTAGCCGCCCGTGGCCTAAAGCGCCTTGACATCGATCCCGATCGCGTCGAGATGAAGTGGGTCATGGACTTCTGCGCCCAAGCGCTTCGAAATATCACCATCGGGCAGGGCGGCAAGATGGACGGCGTGCCGATGCAATCCGGCTTCGCCATCTCGGTTTCCAGCGAAATCATGGCAATTCTGGCTTTGGCACAGGACCTAAGAGACCTCCGCGAACGTATTGGACGCATCGTGGTGGCCTTCAGCCGCAGCGGCGCTCCAATCACTACCCATGACCTTGAGGTCGATGGCGCAATGACCGCATTCTTGGTGGACAGCCTGAACCCGACCCTTATCCAGACCCTCGAGGGGCAACCCGTCCTCGCCCACGCCGGTCCCTTTGCGAATATCGCCATCGGGCAGAGTTCCGTAATCGCCGATCAGATTGGCGTGCGGACAAGCGAATACCATGTCACAGAGAGTGGATTCGGCGCCGACATCGGTTACGAGAAATTCGTTAATCTCAAATGCCGTGCCTCCGGACTACGACCGGACGCCGTGGTGGTCGTGGCGACCATCCGTGCCCTCAAGATGCATGGCGGTGGCCCCACGGTGAAGCCTGGCGCGAAGCTGGACGACGTCTATGTCCACGAGAATCTTCCGTTGTTGGAGAAGGGCTGCGAGAATCTCCTGGCGCACATCGAGATCGTGAAGAAGACCGGCATTCAGCCGATTGTTTGCCTCAACCACTTCTACACCGACACCCCCGAGGAACTCAAGCTTGTTCGCAAGATTGCCGAGGCGGCAGGCGCCCTGGTGGCGGTCTCTCAGCACTGGCTGAAGGGTGGCGAGGGTGCGCTGGAGCTGGCAGAGGCGGTTGAGGAGGCCACTCGTCGGCCGCACGCCTTGAAGTTCATTTACGAGAATACGCAGCCAGTGAAGGAGCGCATCGCTGCGATCGCCCATGAGGTCTATGGCGCCGGCGAAGTCACCTACTCGCCCGAAGCCGAGGCGAAACTCCAGCTCATCGCAAACGACCCCGCGCTGGCCAAGCAGTGCATCTGCATGGTCAAGACTCACCTGAGTCTCTCCGCCGACCCGGATGTGAAAGGTCGTCCGCGAGGCTTCACCCTCCCCGTGCGAGACATCCTGCTCTATCAGGGCGCAGGCTTCACCGTGCCGGTCACCGGCGACATCAAGTTGATGCCCGGCACCTGCTCCGACCCCGCCTTCCGGCGCATCGACGTTGATGTCGTGACTGGCAAGATCAAGGGAATGTTCTAAACTGTGAACTGGCTTCTCTGCGATATCAACGAGACCCTCGCATTTCAGTCAGAGGGCGTGGACTGGCATACCGACTGGTGGAAGGTGCTCATCATTGCCTTCGCGGCATTGCTCTTCCTGGCCTTGCTATTGCGTCTCTCCCTCTACATCATGCGGATTGTCGGCGTCGCCCTCTGCGTTGCGGTAGGGTGCGCCGGCGGCTGGATCGCCAAGGGACTGCTCAGTGAAGTCATCGCACAGAACCTTCCTGAATCCGCCGAGCCGTATGCACCGCTCGCCAGCGGACTCATCGGATTCCTGCTCTGCTTTGGAATTGCAGCATTTATCATGACGCTTATCCGCCGAACCGCCCGTCCGCAGCCCAAGCCCAAGACGGAGGAGAAGTGAAGGCACTTGTCTCCGCCACTCCATTCACGCTGATCGTCAAGAACTCGCGCTTTATCGCCGAGCTCTTGACGGCGGACTCTGCAGAAGTGGCACGAGCACTCCTGACCACCCAGCGAGAAAAATACCCCGATGCCTCGCATGTGGTTCATGCACTATCAATTGGTCCCACCGCCGGGGTGCTGGGATGCTCCGATGACGGCGAACCTGCCGGCACCGCCGGGCGGCCGGTTCTGGAGATCCTCAAGGGATCTGGCACCACCAATGTCTTGCTGACAGTCACTCGCTGGTTCGGCGGGACCAAATTGGGGACCGGCGGGCTGGTCAAGGCGTATGGCGATGCCGCGAAGGGCGTGCTGGCAACTGCGGTCACCTGCGAGATTGTCGATATGGCGCAATTCGCTTTTACCCTGCCATACCCCATCCTGGAGGCCGGCAAACGACTGCTGCGTGACAATGCCTTCGTCATCCGGACGGAGACCTATACCCCCGAAGGAGACGCCATTCAAGGTGAACTTCCAGCCAGTCAAGGGGATGCGCTCATGCGCCTTCTTGCCGACCTCTCCCGCGGACAAATCGCCATCGAACGAAAATGAATGGTCGCCCCGGTGGAGAATTTCCGAGGATTTCCTGCAAAAATATGCGCCTTGTACTGGAAATTCCTCGAAAATCTATTACTGTACAAATAATTCTATCATTTCCTAGAAAATTCTTGGATTTTTCCGGCGGCCGCCCGGATTTTTCTGCATTGCCATGACCACCCTGACCGTTGATAGCCATGTCTTCAGCAAGCTCATTTATGAGCGCTCGGTGATTTTGGTGTCCACGGCGGATCGAATGCTGACCGGTGGGGCGGAAGCCTTCCAGCTTACTAGGCCGCTTCTGGGCGTGCTGCTCCAGGAGTCTACCCAACTGGAAGAACTATTGGATGCATACGGCGCACGTATCAACCAGCAATGGTTCCCCTTCCGGCTGCATGTGGCTACTATTAAGAACTTCAGTACCGCTGGCTACGAGCTGCTGCACCTGCGGTCCACCATCCAGAATTATGACTTCCAGGGCACGCACCCGCATTTCCGTAGTGCCACGGAAGACGCCATCGATTTCGTGGCTTCTTTCATCTTCTGCTCGCTCCATGGATTGCTGGAAGATACCAAGCAATTTGGATGGCCGCCGCCTGAGGCGCTTCATGGATATGACTTTACCGAGAATCTCCCGGCCGGCCGGCTCCCTAAAAATCGCACTATCACCAGCCCCACCTCCGCCCAGCAGCTGGTCATCAACCTCGCGACCGATTTCCTCAACAACACCGAGGATGCCAAATTCCTTGACAATGCGGACAAATGCCGCGCCCCCGACTGGAATGGGCTCAACTTCGACCTCCTTACCGAAACCACCTTTCTCATTCTGGAGGGAAAGTTCCACACCATGCAGTCGCTATACGACACCTATATTTCATTCAGCGACATTGAGGGCGCGGACACCTCTTTGCGTGCTCTGCGCGGACACATCAGCGTGGTGCTCCACCTCCTGAAGATCGCGACGATTTTTATCCATTTCTACGAGCGCCACCTCAAGGTGCAAAGCCATGAGCTCTTTTGCCACGAACACTGCGTGCTGGAAGGGAATTGGTATATGGAGGTGCTTACCCACTACCTCTGCCATTACGCATACGAATTCCTGACCAGTGCCCGCGGACTGTGCCAGCACATGCTGCAACACTATGCGGTCATTGAGACCCGCGAGGTGCCTGTTCCACCCTACTTCGGTTTCCACGTGCGACCTTCCGCCCTGGTCTCTGCCATTGTACGTCACTACGGGGGAAAAGTCATGCTAATCCTTGATCGGGAGTATGATGCAGGAGCACCGATGAATCTTTTCCTTGTCAACGAGTGGGTGAATCAGCTTAAGCGCCAGCACGTCGGAGAGGAACTACACAAGATGGACGAGCTTCTACGGGAGACACAGACGCAGCTCGACAGTGGCAAAATCACAAAAGTCACTGCCGTACGCAATATCATACGTGCGCTGGCGCAACACGATGTCATCAACGTCCTAAAATACCCGTTGAATGTCGAACCCATCATCAATAGCTCCAGCGCACCCACTCTGCTGGAACTCATGCAGACTATCGTGGCAACCTTGCTGGCCCAGCGTGAACTCAATATCATCTACCCTATCAAAGTCAAGTTCCGCGGTGATGCACGAGTTCTTAAGGACATTGAAATCCTCGCCGCTAACGGCTATGGGGAAAACGAGACGGGCTCCAACATCCCGTTGCCGCCGGAACTTACCTATTTGACCTTTTCGCGAGGATAAAGGTTGGCATCGACGATTGACGCGGTGGACTCCGAGCCTGACGATTGACGCCTTTCATACCATATAGCATAGGTTTGACTGCAGAGGTCCAATGACCACAACGGGTCACCTTCATGGTCAAGTCCAAGATAACGGCTATAGGAATATTGTCCACGTTTTCGCAGACGTTGCTTCAAAAGGCGTATTTCGTTCTGGGTTCCTAACGCAAAATGACCGGAATACTTGACACTGTGGCTGGCCGCAACTATCGCTCTTCGCCCCTGTTGACGTTCCATCAGTTTCCGCTGCCAATCCAAGAACTCTTTGATGGACTGCATTTTGAGTGTATTCACAAGTAGCGCACGATCCACAATGGATACTTCGGCATCGCAATTTTGCAATTCATGGTAGGAACAGTATTTCCAGTGAATTGGATCCATGCCTTGTTGATGGTTGAGGGCATTTGCATCAATATAGGATATGACATTCTTGAAATGTGATGATGTGCCGATATGCGTAGAAGAAAATCGGTCGCGCCAAAAGTGCCCTTTTATCCCATTTACTCGGTTGAAGTGCTGGGCCATCCGGCCAGCCAGAGATTGCATTGCACGACTGACCCGAGTAACATCGGCTCCGACTTTGACCAGTAAGTGAATATGGTTCTTCATAATGCAATAACCAAGAACAAGCAGACCGAATTTTGCAATGACCTCCTTGAGCAACCAAAGATAGTATTCACGCATTTCTTCACTCTCGAACAGAAATTTCTGCCATTCGCATTGCTGGGTGATGTGGATGAAACTCTCGCTTTGCAGATTGCGCGCACGTCGTGCCATATGACCTCCTTTTATTACGAGACTGCTTTAGGCAAATTCGTCACCTTAGTTATTGCAAACCAGACCATCTATAGGTATCCATTCTGGTAAGAATCAAAACAATGATTGATTAGCCAAATGAATGGACTACCGCAAAAAGTGGGCATTTGGGAAAACTATATCTTTCCCCTTGAAAAAAGCTATTTGCTCCAGCGCAAATCTCTGAAATTGAGAATCGTTATAAATTTATATATAAGCATTGGAGAAATTATAAAAACAGCAATGGCTTGGGGACAGACGCAAGGAGCCAGTCGTTTCCCATGGGGACAGACGCCAAAATATGGCGACAGACAACAGGTGGGGATAAACCTCGAAATAGACACCGAAAACATCAATTTGTCTCAGCATCCTATCTCTCTCAATCGTACCAAGTTGAGATAGGGACAGACATCGAAAGGGGAAAGGACGAAATAAGGGGGACAGACGCCCCAAAATAGACACCCCAAAATAGCATGAATAACATAGGGCGGTCTTTCCGCACAATATGTTTGCTCCATGCGATAAAGTTGTCCAAAGTTGTCCAAAGGTTTCTAAAATTATGCTATATTATACAAATTACAACAGTTTTGTCTATTTATAAGGAAAAACAACTATGAATCGTACTGTTACTTTGGACAAAGTCCGAAATATCGGCATTATGGCGCATATCGACGCGGGCAAGACGACCTGCACCGAACGCATTCTTTATTATACGGGGCGCACGCACAAGTTGGGCGAGACGCATGACGGCTCGGCGACGATGGACTTCATGCCGGAGGAGCGCGAGCGCGGCATCACCATCCAGAGTGCGGCCACGACCTGCGTCTGGCACGAGAACATGATCAACATCATCGACACTCCCGGCCACGTGGACTTCACCGTGGAGGTCGAGCGCTCGCTGCGCATCCTGGACGGCGCGATCGGGCTCTTCTGCGCGGTCGGCGGCGTGGAACCGCAGTCCGAGACGGTCTGGCACCAGGCCACCAAATACAACGTCCCCCGCATCTGCTTCGTGAACAAGATGGACCGCACCGGCGCGGACTTCTTCGCGGTCGTGGAGCAAATCCACGATGTGCTGGGCGCCAATGCAGTGCCAGTCTGCATCCCGATGGACCAGGGACCCGATTTCCACGGCATCATCGACCTGGTCAAGATGTGCCAGGTGCGCTATGTCGAGGACCCCAAAGGCACCTATCCCGTGGACGAACCGCTTGCGGAAGATTACCGCGACTACGCCGAGAAGTGGCGCAAATACCTCATCGAGGCCGCCGCCGAACTTGACGACACGCTGATGGACAAGTACCTCTCCGACGAACCCATTGAGGAGTCCGAACTCATCGCGGCCGTCCGTCAGGGCACCCACCAGCAGAAAATTTTCCCCGTGCTCTGCGGAACCGCCTTCCGCAACAAGGGCATCCGCAGGTTGCTCAATGCGGTGGTGGACTACCTCCCCAGCCCGCTCGACCTCCCCGCCGCCACCGGCACCCTCCCCGACGGCTCGACCGCCGAGCGTCCTGCCGACGACAATGCGCCAACCACCGCGCTGGCCTTCAAGGTCGTCAGCGACAACGCCGTGGGCAAACTGGTCTATGTGCGCGTCTATTCGGGCAAACTCGAATCGGGGACCTATATCTACAACTCCACCAAGAAGAAGCAACAGCGCATCGGGCGCATCTTCCGGATGCACGCGAACCACCAGGAGATCATCGACACCCTTTTCGCGGGAGAAATCGGCGCACTCGTCGGGCTTGCGGACACCGTGACCGGCGACACCCTCTGCACCGAAGACGCCCCCATCGCGCTGGAGAACATCTCCTTCCCCACGCCCGTCATCTCCATCGCCGTCACTCCGAAGTCCCATGCGGACCGCGACAAACTGATGATCGCCTTGGGCAAACTCGCCGAAGAGGACCCCACCTTCACCGTGCGCGTGGATCCCGAGACCGAGGACACTGTGATTTCGGGCATGGGCGAACTGCATTTGGACATCATCCTCACCCGCCTGAAGCGCGAGTTCAAGGTCGAGGTCGTCTCCGGTGCCCCTGAAGTCGCCTACCGTGAGACCATCGGCAAGAAGTACTCCCACGAAGAGCGCCTCAAGAAGCAGACGGGCGGTCATGGGCAATTCGCGCACATCCTCTTTGACATCGAACCGCAGGAGCCCGGCGCGGGCTACGAGTTCGTCAACGAGGTCAAGGGCGGCGACATCCCGAAGGAATACATCCCCGCCATTGAGAAGGGCTTCAAGGAGGCGATGGAGGCTGGTCCCAAGTGCGGATGCCCCTGCGTGGACTTCAAGATCACCCTCACCGATGGCTCGTTCCACCCTGTGGACTCCTCCGAGATGGCCTTCCGCGCCTGCGCGGTCGCGGGCTTCAAGACCGCCTTCGCGAAGGCCGACCCCGTGCTGCTGGAGCCGATCATGAAACTCACCGTTTCCACACCGGAGGAATACGCCGGCTCCATCACTGGAAACCTCTGCGGGCTTCGCGGGCAGGTTCAGGGCATGGAGAAGGTCGGACGCAACCAGCAGATTCACGCGCTCGTTCCCCTCTCAAACCTCTTCGGCTATACCAGCATCCTGAGAAATATGACCCAAGGCCGCGCCGGCTTCAATATGGAATTCGCCTACGATGCGCCCGTGCCCGCCGCTATTGCCGAAAAGGTCGTCGAAGAACGCCGCAAGCAACGCGCCGCGCAAGGCAAATAACCTGGGAATGTATTGTAAGACATTCGTGGGGGTGGTATATTATGCTTTATGCGTTTCAATCCGAAAAGTCTATATGCCGTCCTGCTCTGCGGAGTGCTTTTTCTGAGCGGTTGCGATGATTCGCACGAGAATCGTATGGCGTGCATAGCCGGCAACATGTCAAACACACAGCGTGCTTTGCAGGACATCGCGGAGGAGCATGACGGCATCCTCCCGACGGCTGACAATTGGCGGCAGACAGTCCTTGACTTTCTAGGTCCAGACTGGAACGACATCACTATATGTCCAATAGATGGCTCGCCCTACCAATATTACGGGAGTGGAGTTAACCTGAAACAGTATGACGACCCGCTTGATATGCACAATCGGATTCTACTGGTCTGCCCCCGCGAACACTGCCGCAATCAACTGCATGTCGTTTTCGTCGATGGACATTGGTCATATGTTCCCAAGGAATTGGTGAAAAAGGCTGTGCAGGAATGCGCATCAGGACAACTTCCCCGCATGAACCCGCCAACCGAGGAATTGCCCACCACGGAAATCATCAATTGCGGGGATGAATAAGCGCGTCCCCACGACATCGCGTTTCAATTATTCCAGAACAATATCGTCGGTGTTCCGGAACTGTCGTTTCACGCCGAGTTCCTGCATCCAGCATTTCACATAATTCGTCTGCCAGGAACCAGAGCCGGGGCCACCGCCGTTGTCGTTGTCCCACAGCCAGTTCGGCGTCTGCCAGATGGCGATTTCGGGCGCGACCTTCTCGTAGAACTGGCGGCTGGCGCCGTTCTGACCGTGGTGGGAGAGGACCACGATGTCAGCCTTGAGGCCGTCGCCATATTCCTCCACCAGCACGTTGGCCATCTCCACGCCGATGTCGCCAGGGAAAATCAGCCGCCGCCCGCCCAGCCGGAGCGAGAAGACCAGGCTGGAGTTGTTGCAGGAGTTCGGAGTCATATTCAAGTCGTAGAAGTTCAGGACGTCGATGGCGGCGCCGTCAACCTCGAAATGGTCGCTCTTGCGGAGTTCGACCTGTGACCAGGGCAGCGCGGCCACGCCCGTGCAGACCGCGCGAGTCTCGTCCTTCGACCAGGTCTCCGTCTCGGCCAGCCACTGCTGAGGCGGGAAGGCGTAGAGGACTTTCGCGATTTTCAATGCGTCCGGGCGTTTTTTGGCGAGTTCGATGATGGCTCCGCAGTGGTCGTCATGCGCATGGGAGAGGAACCAGTAGTCCACCGTGTCGCCGTATTGCAGGATGACCTCGGCGAGATGGTCGGCGTCGGCGCTGTGACCGCCGTCAAAGACAATCACATGGCGGTTGGGAGTCACCGCCACCACCGACTCCATGATGGAATTCCGGGACGACCTGGGGAAAATCATCCGCACGCCGTCCGAAAAGTATTTCACGGCGGCGGGTTCGGCGGAATGGCAGAGGCTGACCGTCAGGCACATGGCAAGGATGGAAATGAAGATTTTATACATAACTATTTATATATAAGCAAGTTATGTAGATAGCACGGCCGATGCGGTCTTATTTCCGTTTGCCCATCAGTCTCACCAGATAGAGGAAGAGATTGATGAAGTCCAGATAAAGTCCGAGAGCCGCCAGGACCGCCAGCGTGCCATTTCCGTTGCTGGCCGCGCCGAAGCGCCGGATCTGCTGGCTGTCGTAGGCGACCAGTCCGGTGAACACCAGCACGCCGATGCAGCTAACGACGAACTCCATCGTCTCGCTGCGCAGGAAGATGTTCACGATTCCAGCCAGAATCAACCCGAAGAGCGCCATTATGCAAAGACTTCCCATGGAGGTCAGGTCGCGTTTCGTGAACGTCCCGTAGAGGCTCATCACTCCGAAGATACCGCCGGTAACGGCGAATGCCCCCGCCAGCGACTCCTTGGTGTAAACCAGGAAAATCACGGAAAGCGTGAAGCCGTTGAGCGCCGCATAGAGGAGCATGGCCAGTTCCGCCAGCAGCGCCGGCAGTTTGTGCGCCAGAAAATTCAGCGCCAGCACCACCACGAGTTCTGCAATCATCGCGGGCCACATCCACGCGACGATCTTCTCCGGCGAAAGCGTAGTGACAGTCCACCACGAACAGCCTGCCGTGACCAGCAGCGCAAAGCACATCAGGGCATAGACCTTGTTGACAAACGAGGTCACGGTCGCCGTGCGCTCCGGCGCCATGCCGAACTCGTCGTAGTTTTCGACATTCTGCTGGTATTCTTCAGGAATCTGGATTTTCATGGACTTTTCTCCTTATATAAATGGAAGTGATATCGACAAAATGTAACTGTTTCCCTGCAAATTTGCGGAGATACTTACAATTACACCAATTTCGCAAGAATTCTTTCGGCGATTGCCGCCATTCCGGCATTGCCGGGATGCCCCGCTACACCGCTGTGCTCGAAGAGTCCAATCGCCTTCATTTCGTCCTGCGTGCCCAAGTCTGCAAGATGCACCAACGGCGCACCCAACTCGGTGGCGGCCTCCGCCAAAATCCGCTCTTTTTCCGCATTCGGCCAGAAGACATCCGTGACCAAGATTTTCGCCTGGTCGCCCGCAAAGAACCGCACCATCGTCACAAAATGCGGCAGTAGAGGATATTGCGCCATTGCCTCGGAACGGACATTCTCGCCAAGTCGCACAATCACCAGGTCCGGACGCCAGTCGGCGGCCTCCTGATAAACATCGTGGAGAATCGCATCGTCCCAGAAGTTCAGTTCCCAGTCGCCAATCTGCGCAATGCAGCCCACGGCAGGACGCTCGGCGGACAAGCCCTTCAGAACCAAATGCACATAGTCGTGCTCGGGGTCTGAGGCCGCCATTCCGCAGTCGCCACGCAACCAGCCAATCTGCGGGCGATAGCCGTGCAAGGTAATCGAGTTGCCGACGAAGAGCACCCGGCGACCCGGAGCGTCTTTCGGCTGTAAAAAGAAGACATGTTTATCGTCCACCATCTGGCGGGCGGCGGGAACCGTGTTTTCTGCTTCGTAATTGCGTTCTGGAGTCATAAGATTCTCCGATAAAGGATATATGTCCCAAAAGGGGAACATGAAAAAATCCCACGGCCTGAATGGTCGTGGGATTTCAAAGATGGTCGGGGTGAGAGGATTCGAACCTCCGACTTTCACGTCCCGAACGTGACGCTCTAACCAGGCTGAGCCACACCCCGAAAGTAATTGGATGGGAAGTGCGTTTAATGTAGCGTGTCAAACGCAAACTTCAAGCGTGCGGCGGGGAAATTCTGCGTGAAATAACCCCGCCGTTTACGATGATTTTCCCTTGCTATTGGGCAGCCTCGACCTGTTTGGCAGCCTTTTTGGCCTGTTTGGCGGCGCGGGCAGCCTTGCGGGCTTCAGAAAGCTCATTGCCGTCTTGCTTGGTATGCTTGTGCCAATGGGCGACAATTGCCGTGGCGATGAAGATGGTGGAATAGGTGCCGGAGATCAGGCCGAAGAACATCACCAGCGCGAAGTCACCGACCGCACCGCCGCCGAAGATCAGCAGACTGACCACCACAAACAAGGTGGTGATGGTGGTGAGGATGGTTCGGGAGAGGGTGTTGTTGATGGCGAGGTTCATCAGTTCGCGGTAGGTAATGTCGTTGCGCTTCTCCTGGGTTTCACGCACGCGGTCGAAGATGACGATGGTATCGTTGAGCGAGTAGCCGATGATGGTCATCAGCGCGGCGATCACGGTCAGCGAAATCTGTCCGCCGAAGAAGACCACGAAGATGCCTGCGGAGACAATCACGTCATGCAACACGGCGGCGACGGCGGCGACGCCATAGCGGAACTCGAAACGGAATGCAAGATAGACGATGATCGCGATGAAGGCCAACAGCGCGGAGACGATGGAGTCCTTGCGGAACTTGCTGCCGACGGAGGGACCGACCTGGTAAATGGAGGTCTGGGAGATTTTGCACTCCGGGAACTTGCTGTCCAAGGAGTCGCTGAACTCGTTGGCATCTTCTTTGAGCGCGGAAACCACGATTTCAAGTTCCTTGGCACCGGACTGTCCGCGTTTGTAGCCGACCTTCACGTCGTCATAGCCCTTGTCATTGGAGAGGAATGCACGGACGGCTGCCACGTCGGGTTCCGCCCCGTCGCAGGAGTAGGTCATCTGGGTGCCGCCGGCGAAGTCGATGCCCATCACTGCGCCGGACTTGAAGAGCGGTCCAAGAAGCCCGATGAGGATAAAGAGGGCGGAGAGGCAGAAGGCGGGCTTCATCCACTTGAAGAAGTCGATTTTGGTATCCGCCAGGAACTTCAGACGCATCATCGAGATTTTCTTGAGCCAGTTGTTATAGGTGAAGAGGTCGAAGATGGCGTGGGTCATGAAGAGGGCGGTGAACATCGAGGAAACGATACCAAAGGCGAGGGTGACTGCGAAGCCTTGAACCGTGCCGGAACCATACTTATACAGGAAGAAGCAGGTCAGCAGAGTGGTCAGGTTGGAGTCAAAGATCGCCCAGAAGGCCTGCGCATAGCCATCCTTGATGGCATTCGTCAGCGCCTTTCCAGTGGAGAGTTCCTCGCGGATGCGCTCGAAAATCAGGATGTTAGCGTCCACAGCCATACCAATGGTCAACACCATACCGGCGATGCCAGGAAGGGTGATGGTCGCCTTGGTGAGGGACATCGTGCCCAGCACCAGAACCGTGTTGACCAAAAGCGCCAAGTCGGCGACGATGCCGCAGAAACGGTAGTAGATGACCATGAAGACGAAGACCAGGACCAGACCGAGCAATCCCGCAAAGAGGCCGCTCCGCACGGAGTCGGCACCCAGCGAAGGCTCCGTGCCGAACTCGGAGGAGATGTCGATGGAGACCGGCAGGTTGCCGGAGGAGATCACGCCGGCCAGACGGCGGGCCTCTTCGTAGGTGAAGGAGCCGGTGATTTCGGCATTGCCGCCGGTGATGGCGGTGTTGATGCGGGGCGCGGAGTACACCGTGCCATCCAGCATGATGGCCAGCAAGCGTCCGACGTTGGCACCAGTGACTTCACCGAAAGCGGCCGCGCCGCGGTCATTGAAGCTCAGGGCGACCGTCCACTGGCCATATTGGTTCACATTGGCATAGGCGGCTTTGACATCCGCTCCGCGCACGGCAGTGGGCTGGCGCTCCAGGAAGAGGGTCTCGGTGGTCTCTTCGCCATTGCGCTCGCTCATCACTTCGACGCGCATTACATCGGCCGGCGGCACGAAATTCGGGTCAGCAAGATACTGCTGGACCAGCGTGGCGTTTTGGGTGCTTACCAGGTAGAACTCCAGTTTCGCGGCGTCCTTGATGGTATTGCGGATGCCGGTCTTGTCCGCCTCGTCCACAGATGGCATGCGGATGGAGATGTCGGTCTCGGAAATCGCCTTGATTTCGGGTTCGGTCACGCCAGACTTGTCCAGGCGGTTGCGGAGAATCTCAAGAATCTGGTCCCGAACGATTTCAATGGGGACGTTCTCTGCCACCTTGCCCTTGTCGAAGGAAATGACGAACTCGGTGCCGCCCTGGAGGTCAAGTCCCAGGTGGAGCTTGCCGGCGGTGCGATTGCGCACATAACGCAGAACAGTCTTGTTGTTGGCGTGGGTGGTATGGGG
Source organism: Victivallales bacterium (assembly GCA_017617415.1). Lineage (GTDB taxonomy): Bacteria > Verrucomicrobiota > Lentisphaeria > Oligosphaerales > Oligosphaeraceae > RGIG1601. Next base: position 63,366 of record JAFZWH010000093.1, read on the forward strand.
GACCTTGATGAAATTGCAGAGACGAATTGAGCGATGCTCGTTGTCGCCCCGCCCCGCCAGTTCGACAATTTGATAAGGAGAAAGGGTGGTTCCCTCCGGCAACGGGTTCCCGTTAAAATCCTGCCCATTGGAGAGTTTTTCAATGCGGGCTGAGAGTTCCTTCCAATTGTCCAGTGCGACGCTGGGCGCCTCGCCAGTTTCGGCGGAGATATTCTTGATGTCGTTCTGGAGCGCCTCGTAGTCTTTGCCGCTCTTGTCAGTGATGGCGTCAAGCTTTTGCTGAAGCACGACGGCCTTCTCGGCATGCTTTTCCAGCGTGGCAATGTTCTTTTTGCTCAGGCGGGTGAACTCGTCGAGGAAATCGTGATCCTTGACAGGGAAGATGGAATAGCACCATCCGCCGACAATCACGAGGATGATGATCCAACGAATCAGGAGGGATTTTTTCATAACGGGGTTAGGTTGTTCAGTGGACTATGGTAGAAAATGCCATGGCGTTTTTCAAACAAATTGAAAATTCGCCTTATTGTTTCTTCGCGGCGCCTTCCTCGGCTTTTTCTTCCGGGATGATTTCCGCGATTGCCGCACGCACGAAATCCACCTCGACAGTGGAACTGAAGGCAACGCGGACTGTCTTCTCCGAGACTTTCGTGATGGTTCCCAGGGCACCCGAATTGGTCATCACCCGATCTCCGACCTTGAGTTGGCTAAGCATCTCCTGAATTTGTTTCTGCTTTCGTTGCTGCGGACGAATCATCAGGAAATACATGATTCCCAAAATCGGCAGGAAAATCCACAGGCTTCCCAGACCGCCCCCGGCAGGGGCGCTCTGTTGTGCGGCAGGTGCGGCATCGGCAAAGGTCAAAAAGGCTTGGAAAATGGTATTCACGGCTGCTCCCAAAAAGCATTGTATGAGTTCGGCCTATTCGGTAGGCTCAATCGCAAATAGTTAAATATAATTCATTTTTCCATATTTTCAAGTAGCTTGAAGCGTCTCACGCCGGGCTGGCCCGCAAGATTCATAGAATTTTGCGAGCCAGCTCAATATATATTCAAGGCTTCCAAAGTCCCCGTTCATAGAGGGTATTGAAAGCCACGGAGGCACCCGCCAGTTCGCCAATGCGCAGTCCAAGTCCAGAGAGCTCGATGGCGCAGTGGTCGGAGAACTCGCTCCAGGTGAAGCGCGGAAGGTAATACATCAGCGGCTTGAGCATCAGGTCGCCGGCATAGAAGGCGGTGGTGCCCAAGGTAATCAGCTCAGGGTTGAAGGCCGCCAGCGCCACGCCGATGCCCTGGGCAAGCCGGAATGCAATCTCATCCATCATCTCGAGCGCCAGCGGAATCTTCGCCTTGCAGCCGGCAATCAGCGCGGGGAAGCCGAGTTTCTCCAGGTCGCCGGCGACCGCGGGGAGACGCAGGATGGCGTGATCTGGACGACACCGAAGAATATCCTGCATCCGCAGTTTCAACGAACGACCACCGCAGTATGCCTCGACGCATCCGCGTAGACCGCATCCGCAAATGGGTCCGTCAGGATTCAATACCACATGCCCTAACTCGCCTGCGTTTCCCGTAGTGCCGGTAATGAGGTGACCGCCGGAAACGATGCCGCTGCCCACGCCAGTGCTCATGGTCAGGTAGATGACGTCCTTCTTGCCTTTGCCTGACCCGAAGAACCACTCGGCCAGGACGCCGGCATTCGCATCATTCTCCAGCGCGACTGGCATGCCGAGTTCCTTTTCGAGGTCGGCGCGAATCGGGACCTTGTCCCAGTGCATGTTTGGAGAGCGCAGCAACAGTCCGTTCTTCAGATCCAGCGGTCCTGGAGCGCAAATGCCGCATGCAGACACCGCCGTCTGATCCAAACCAGCCTCGGCGAGCAATTTCCGCACAAGCTCCGCGACCTTCGGAAATACTTCGCTGTATTCACCTTGCATTGGGATGCGGTCACTGGCCAAAACCTCGCCTTGCTCATTGGCCAAGCAGACTGCGACCTTGGTGCCGCCGATGTCGATGCCTAAAACGTGGATGCTCATCTTCTCAAGTTGATAGTCAAAAAGTTAAGGGTTACAACCTTATTCCCAGACGGTTGTCTGCTCAGAGTGGACGCAATGGCCGGCTAAGCCAATTAGTAGCTGCCGCCAAACATGGGACCGGAGGGGCCGTCCTGAAACATGGGGCCGGATGGACCGTCCTGAAGCATGGGGCCGGATGGGCCGTCCTGAAGCATGGGGCCGGATGGGCCGTCCTGAACCTTGCGTTTGCGGAGCGCCTTTTCATAAGGTGATGGACATGAGTGTTTTTTGGAAGAAACGAAGGTCTTTTGTGCGCCGACTTTACGGGCAGTCGGCTTTACGGTAACAATGAGATGCTGCGTTTCGCCCAGTTCAAACAGCGCTAAATCACGTGGGACATTCAACATGGGTCAAATGATTGGAAGGAATTGGGGAAATGAATTGCGTCTGGTGCATAATATCCACCATCACGGTGAATTTTCCAGATGTAGGAGAGATATTCGCGGTATCGCGGGGCAACTGCCGCTACAGAAAAACGCTCAAGTGCTCGAGCGCGGATGGCGGCGCGATCCAACTCTCCGCAGGCTCGAACGGCCGCGACGAATTCGGCTTGGGTTCGGCAACGGAAACCATTGAAGCCATTTTGGATGAGTTCCGGAAACGCCCCCCAGTCCGTGGCAATAACCGGTGTGCCGCAGAACATTGCCTCAATCGCGACATATCCAAAGGGTTCCAAATAGAGCGTGGGCATGAGCACCGCTTTCGCGCGCCCCAGCAGCCGAGCCTTGTCGATTCCGCCCACGCCATGAAAAATCGCCTGAAAGGAGATTCCGGATGCCTGTGCAACCTCGCGGGCGATGTCCACGCCCTTATCCACGGCGTCTCGTCCAAGGTAGAGAAGTCCCTCGCGTTCCGCCTTTGGCACTCCAAGCGGATAATCATCGGGGTTCACAAAGTGCGGGATGACAGTGTCGAAAAAACGGTCTTTTCGTGTTTCCGCCTGTCGGGTATAGATGAAAGCCTGATGCGCATACGAGGGGAAGACGCGATAGTGGGTCCAGCAAGTCCCGTAGCCAAGCATTGGCTCGAAGACTGGAAGGCTATGCGGGATGGCGGACAAATCGCATTGGGCAACTCCATAGATGGAGGCTATCCATTCGGGGGCACCATCATCGTTGACAGATTTCTTCAGTGCTTCGTCAAGTCGTTTTGTATAAGTGAGATGCCAGTGATTTCGGAAGGACCATTTGCTGGTTGCCTTGCCCAGTTCAACCACTGTGCCGTGGTTGCCGGGCGGCAACGAGGAGCCGGTCAGACCATAGTACGCATAGTCGATGCCCAGCAGTTCCGCCAACTGGCAGAAGTTCCAGCAGTTGAAGAGCTGGGAGTCTTCCGGGTGGATAGCCAGATCCAGCGGCAAACTTGGATGACCTAAGATGTGCAGGCGAATGGACAATGGACAATGAGGGATGAGGGATGAGGGATGAGGAATGAGGAATGACTTAAAAGCCTTCAGTCAACCTTCTTGCCCGCGTCCCAACCAGCGGGATGAGAGATTTACCAGCCATGAAACGATCAGACGACTTTTCCAGCAAGTTGCGAAGCGGCGGTCATTGCCGCGCGGCATCACGTGCCTCGCAGACCGAGGCTGTCAGCCACATTTTCCCTGTTAGATCTCGCGTCAAACATGCACCCCTACCTCAAGGCAGAGGCAAAAATCATCAAAAAACTGAGCTTCCTTTGGATTTAACAGACATCCGCTTGACAAAAGAGAAACCGCACGCATTTTATGGTGGGTGGCGGCGGGGGTGGTGGGCCCGCACAAGAGAAGCGAATGTTCTTGGTTCTTTATTATATGTGATTAACATATTTATTTTCAAATAGTTAATCACAATTATTTTGCAATCAGCCCGGCCGCGACCTTGCCAGCCATCTGCGCTGCGGTGGTCATCGCTTCGCGGTAGCCTTCGCCCCGCAAGCGTGAAGCAACGAACGCTGCCGTGAAGGCATCTCCGCACCCGACCGTATTGCGAACCGGTCCGAAATTGGCCGCAGGCACATCAAAGCGCCGGTGGCGGTCAAAGAATGTCGCGCCATCCTCGCCCCGAGTGAAAACAATTGCCTGCAAACGATAGGCCCGCAGGAGATTCTCCATCCAGCGCGACTCATCCAATTCCAGCAAACGGAGCATCTCAGGCATTTCCTCGGCCGAGACCTTGAGGATGCTACAGCGCTTCAGGGATTCCTCAATGACCTCGCGGTCGTAGAAGGGTGCCCGCAGATTCAAGTCCAAAATGCGCATGCAGTCCGGCCGAAGGCTGTTCACAAACTCCCGAATGGTCTGGCGCGAGACAGCATTGCGTTGTGCCAGCGTGCCAAAGCAGACCGCCGCCGCCTTGCGGGAGATCGTCTGCAAATCTGTGCATGGCCGGAGAAAATCCCAGGCGGCAGGCTCGGCGATGGCATACCGCGGAACTCCGCCTTCCCCCAATTCGACATTTACCAGCCCGGTCGGCGCTTCCGTGGTTCGCACCACCAACCGACTGGTGATATCCATTCGTCGGAGGAGTTCCTTCACCTGGGCGCCATCCGCATCCTCCCCCACTGCGGAGACCGGCACGGCAGTCATGCCGCAATGCTGGGCAAAGCGGGAAAAATTGAATGGCGCGCCTCCCAGACGCTTGCCGTCCGGAAGACAGTCAAAGAGAATTTCGCCGATTCCGACGACGATGGGTGATGATTCGGTGTATGACAATTGTGCTGGAAATGTGAGGGTTACAGAGTGCTACGCAGAGTTCAAGGACCTGCCTGCATTACGCATCAGGTCCGGTAATCCGCATTGATGTTCACGTATTCATGGCTGAGGTCGCAAGTCCACAACACAAAACGGCCTGGACCGGTGCCGACCTGGAGATTGACCTGGAAGGAACGCTTTTTGAGGACAGCAGTCTGCGCTTCCTCATCCGCGTTTTCCACTGCCAGACCATTACGCACCACCGGCACGTCGTCAAAATCGAGATTTACCTGGGCGGGCTTGAAAGGAATCTTGCTGTAACCAGCCGCACAGAGGATCCGTCCCCAATTTGCATCCGCCCCATACCATGCGGTCTTGCAGAGCGGCGAGCGCGCGATTGCCTCGGCGATCTGGCGTGCGGAGGCGTCATCCACTGTGCCGGAGACATTGATTTCCACGAATTTAGTCACACCCTCGCCGTCCAGCACCATCGCTTGGGCAAGTTTGGTAGCACAGAAACGCAATGCCTCCACGAACTGATACCATTCCGGTGTATCTTCGACAATGGGGTCGTTGCCCGCCATCCCGTTGGCCAGGATCACCATGGTGTCATTGGTGGAGGTGTCGCCGTCCACGATGATGCGGTTGAACGATTGGTTCAGCGCCACGCCAAGGGCGGCACGCAGCGCCTCGCGGCCAATGGCTGCGTCCGTGGTAAAATAGGAGAGCATGGTGGCTTGCTTCGGGCGGTTTCGGCACAGAACCATCTGCGGAGCAATCATTCCCGCTCCCTTGGTCATCGCGCCGATTCGAACTGTCTTGCCCGACAACTCGAATTCGACCGCCACGCGTTTCTGCACGGTGTCCGTTGTCATGATCGCCTTGGCGGCATCCTCTCCGCCGTCCACCGACAACCCCTTGACTGCCAAGTCGATGCCATGGCGAATAATGTCCATCGGCAACAACTTGCCAATCACTCCCGTTGACGAAACCAGCACCTCTGAGGCAAGGATCCCCAGCCTCTCGGCAGTATAGGCAGCCATTGCCTGGGCATCCGCCGCCCCTTGCTGACCGGTGCATGCGTTCGCCACACCGCTATTGACCACCACGGCGCGAATCGGCGCACCGCCCCGAAGGACCTTGCGATCCCATTCCACCGGAGCAGCGGCGAAGAGATTGCTGGTGAATGCACCGGCTGCCTCGGCAGGGACATCGCTGACCAACAGAGCCAGGTCTGGCTGCCCGCTTGGTTTCAAACCTGCCGTGACGCCTGACGCACGAAAACCCTGCGGCGTCGTCACGCTACCGTTTTCCAGTTCAATGAAATTCATAGTAACAATTTAATTATTAATCAGTTATGTTATTACTAATTACCAAATCCGGCAGACCGAAGCAAATCATCGGTAACGCGCGAGGCAGGAATGTAAGGCTCCAGCATTGAAGCCACGTAGCGACCGATGATGTCGGATTCCAGATTCACGCGGTCGCCGACGGCCAAATCGGCCAATGCGGTGTGGTTCCAGGTATGGGGAATGATGCAAACGGTCACCGTGTTCTCGGTCAATTCCGCAACCGTCAAGGAGATGCCGTTGATGGCGATGGAGCCTTTTTCCACCACTGGAAACTCCCGATGAGAAGGACGACATAATGTGACGGAGCGGTCGCCGGAGCGATTTTGGACCGCCAGCACCTTTGAAACCGTATCGATGTGCCCCTGAATCAGATGTCCGCCCAAGCGGTCACCCATGCGCAATGCAGGTTCGATGTTCACCCGCCGTCCCGTGCAGTAGTCGCGGAACGTGGTGCGTTCCAACGTCTCATGGAGGGTGTCAAAAGTGCATACGGCTCCATTCAACTTGGCGATGGTCTGGCAACAGCCATCCACGGCAATGCTGTCTCCCAACGACAGACAGTCTGGCGATAGACCAGTATCGACAATCAGTCGGCCCCCGGCCCCGGTACTTTGGAAGGAGATGACTTTTCCGATGGCTTGTATGATTCCCGTAAACACTTGTAAATGAAAACCTACAAATTGTTTGGATATCCGATGTAGAGCAGATCCTCGCCGACGAACTGCGTCTTGATCCGTTCGAGATGCAGCGCCTCTTCCAGCGAGGGCGGAGCCTCGCCGCCAACTGCCGTGGCAGACCCGCGCCCTCCGATGATCATCGGGGCAATAAAGAACTGCACTTGGTTCACGACGCCGCAGGCGAGCGCATTGGCAGCCAGCTCGCCGCCACCTTCCAGCAACAACATACTGACTTCCTTTGCACCCCAGGATGTTAAAAACTGATTCCAGGCTTCAGAAGTGGCGGGCTTAGCCACCACCACCTCGCGTTTGGAATCGCCTTTCAATTTCAATCCGGCCGGCAAGGGCTGGCTGGTCCATACCGCCGGAATGGGCTGACGTGGCCAGTCGGCCGGCTCGCGGACCTTCAACTCCGGATCGTCCAGCCGCGCCGTGCGCCCGCCAACCATCACCATGTCCGCAAGTTGTCGCAAACGCTGGACATGACTTCGTGCGGCGGCGCCGGTAATCCACTGCGAACGCCCGTCCGGCAAGGCAATCTTGCCGTCCAAAGACATTGCCATTTTTAAGATCACCCAGGGCTTCCGATGCGTGATCCACCAGAAGAAATGCTCGTTGAGCCGCTGGCACTCTTCCTCCAACACGCCCGTAACGACTTCGATGCCTGAAGAACGAAGACGCTCCACTGCCGCACCTGCATGGCGCGGATTGGCGTCCAGACATCCGATGACCACCCGTGCGAACCCGGTCTTTTGGATTGCCTCGCAACACGGCGGGGTACGTCCATACGTGCTACATGGTTCAAGAGTGACATAGAGCGTCGCCTGATGCAGATCCACGCCGGGAGAAACACTCTCCAAGGCGTTGATCTCCGCATGGTTGTGCCCTGCAAGCTGGTGGTGGCCCAGCCCGAGCAACTGACCGTCGCGGACAATCGCTGCACCGACCATCGGATTGGGAGAGCAGAGCCCCCAGCCCTTTTGCGCTTCAGCCAGCGCCATCCGCATCCATTTTTCGTGCCCCAGTTCCGTCATTGATAATAATATAAGGATTTTTTTGCAAAAAGTTCTCTGTGCCACGTCAGACAAGTTTTTTTCACTCTGCTGCGACTTTTTTGCAGATTGTTGCTGGAACACTAAGAAAGTTGGGCTATATTGCAGATGTTTGTCGTTTTTTCCTTTAATAAAGAGGATAAAAACTCTCACTCCTCTTCAAAGATTTCCCCAACCGGAGACTTTATTGTGATCGGTCAAGAAGAATTCATCGTAGATCTGCTCATCTCCCGCGGTGTGATCACCAACGAGCAAGTCGAGGACGCCAAAAAGAAAATGGCAGAGGGGGACGAAGATTCCGTCCTGAACGCCCTCTATGCCCTGCGCATCATTACGGAACAGCAAGTCATGCGTGTGCTGGGCGACGAGTACGGGATGGAGACCTATGACTTCGACAGCGCCAAGCAACATGTGCCAGAGCAGATCATCGCCATGATCCCCAACCAGATTGCTCTGCGCTACCACATGGTTCCGCTCTCCTTCGCAAATGGCATCCTCAAGGTCGCCATGTCCGACCCCGCCGACATCGAGTCGCTGGACGCCGTGCGACATCTGACTGGACTGGACGTCGAAGGCGTCCTGACTCCCCAGCGTCAGTTGGAGCGCGCCCTGGAGTTCTACTACAAGCGTGAGGACGCCACGGACATCCTCCAGGAAGTCACCGAAACCACCACCGATGTCACGCTTGCCTCGACCACCGACTCCACGATGGACGCCACCCAAGACGCCACCCAGGACGCAACCATCGACTCCGACGGCAAGAACTCAAACGACATTGCCCCCATCATCCGCTATGTCTCGCTGGTCATCATCGAGGCATTCCGTTCCCGCGCATCGGATATCCATCTGGAACCCCTGGAGAAGAAATTCCGCGTGCGCTACCGCATCGACGGCGTGCTCAACGAGGTCGAAGCACCGCCCAAGTATCTCCAGAACAAAATCCTGTCGCGCCTGAAGTTGATGAGCGGCATGGATTTGTCTGAGCATCGAATCCCGCAGGACGGGCGAATCCGCATCACCGCGATGGGTCGTGACCTGGACTTGCGTGTGTCGGACATCCCCTGCACGCACGGCGAATCCATCGTCATGCGTATCTTGGACAAAAGCGGCGTCATGCTGGGTATCGGAGAATTGGGATTCATGCAGGACGACCAGGATCTGATCTACAAAATCCTACAGATGCCGGACGGCATCTTCCTGGTCACCGGCCCGACCGGTTCCGGCAAGACCACCTCGCTGTACTCCTTCCTGCACGAACTCAACCAGCCCACCCGCAAGATCATTACCGCCGAGGACCCGGTGGAATACGAGCTCTCCGGCATCAACCAGGTTCAGGTGAACACCGATGTCGGCCTTACCTTCGCCGCCGCGCTGCGCGCCATGTTGCGTCAGGCCCCGAACATCATCATGGTCGGTGAAATTCGTGACTCGGAGACTGGCTCCATCGCCATCAATGCGGCTCTGACGGGGCACTTGGTCTTCAGCACCCTGCACACCAACGACGCGCCGTCCGCCATCACCCGTCTGATCGATATGGGCATCAAGCCCTTCCTGGTCGCCTCTTCCCTGCGCGCCATCATGGCGCAGCGACTTGTCCGCCGCCTCTGCAAGCACTGCAAGAAGGAGCACATTGTCACCGAATCCGAGATGCAGGGGCTGGACATCACCCCCGAATACGTGGCGAAGTCCACCTTTATGGAGCCAGCGGGCTGCTCCGAGTGCAACAAGGGCTATCGCGGACGTATGGGCATCTACGAAATCTTCATGCTCGATCCCGAGGTCGAGAACATGATCTACCAGAAAGCGGACGCCGGTGTTATCGCCCGCCACGCCCGCTCCCATGGCATGCGCAACTTGCGCGACGACGGAATCCGCAAGGCCGCCATGGGCATCACTTCCATCAACGAGGTGCTTCGCCTCACCGTCTCCGAATAGCCCCCGACTCTCACACTCCAAAAACTACGCGGAGAAGAATTTCCCATGCCTAACGAAAACAGCATCGCGATTTCCCCGAATGTCAGTATGATCTGGCAAATCCTGCTGCGCAAGAAAATCACCACGGAAGACGAACTCGAGGAAGTCCTGGAGGAAAGTCACAACAACGGCCAGCCCTTCGAGACCGTCCTCTACAACTATGAAATCATCACCGAGGACAAGCTCCTGGGGCTCATCGCCGAGGAACTCGGCACCGATTTCGTTGAAATCCATCCCGGCTCCATCAACGAAGACCTCGTCAAACTCATTTCGGGCGAAACTGCACGCACCTACAACATCATCCCCATTGCCGAGGATGACGATGTCATTACGTTGGCGACGGACAACCCGTTCGACACCAAACTGATTGACGAACTGCATTTCGTCATCAACAAGGACTGCCGCATCGTCGTCGCCCGCCCCCGCGAGATTGCCGAGGCGCTGGACACCTTCTACCCGGAGCACGGCGGCACCGTCTCCGATGTCATCCAGGAGCTGGTCAGCGAGCACGACGCCTCCTCCAAGGAAAAGGACTTCTCGAAGATGACCGAGGAGGAACTCCTCAGCGCCGCCAATGACACCCCTATCGTCAAATTTGTCAACGTCATCCTCCAGCAGGCGATCAAGGACAAGGCCTCTGACATCCATTTCGAGCCGTTCCAGGACGAGTTCCGCATCCGCTACCGTATTGACGGCGCGCTCTACGAAATGACCCCTCCGCCGAAGCACCTTTCCATTCCGGTAATCAGCCGCATCAAGGTCATGAGCTCGATGAACCTCTCCGAACGGCGTATTCCGCAGGACGGACGCATCGAGCTCCATGTCGGGAAGAACCCCGTGGACCTGCGTGTGTCCAGTCTTCCTACCCGCTACGGCGAGTCCGTGGTGCTGCGTGTGCTCGACCGCTCCGTCGTCAATCTGAACCTCGACAGCCTGGGCATGCAGAAGGATATGGTCGCTACTGTCCGCAAGATGATCAGCCGGCCGAACGGCATCTTCCTGGTCACTGGTCCGACCGGTTCCGGCAAGACCACCACGCTCTACTCTGGCGTCAAGGAACTCAACAAGCTGGAGGACAAGCTCCTGACCGTGGAGGACCCGGTGGAATACGACCTGGAAGGCATCATGCAGGTGCCCGTCCGCGAACAGGTTGGCATGACCTTTGCCAATGCCCTGCGAGCCTTCCTTCGTCAGGATCCCGACCGAATCATGGTCGGGGAAATCCGTGACAAGGAGACCGCCGACATCGCCGTGCAGGCTTCCCTGACCGGACACCTGGTTCTCTCCACCCTCCACACCAACGACGCCGCCGGTACCGTCACCCGTCTGATCGACATGGGCATCGAGCCGTTCCTGATCTCCTCCACCCTTATCGGCGTTCTCGCCCAGCGGCTCATCCGACGCGTCTGCCCAGTCTGCAAAGAGGCCTACACGCCGGACGATGCGGAACTCGAGGCCTTCGGCATTACCCGCGACAAGATCGGGAACCAGCAATTCTGGCGCGGCACCGGCTGCGATAATTGCAATGGCTCCGGATACCGCGGGCGAGTCGGAATCTTTGAACTCCTGTCAGTGACGTCGGAAATCCAGCAACTCATCAACCGGCGCTGCCCTACGCAGGAAATCAAGGAAATGGCGATGAAACAAGGCATGGAGACACTCCGCATGGACGGTTTCAAGCAAGTCGTCCAGGGTGTCACTACTGCCAAAGAAGTCATCCAGTACACTTTTGCCTGACACAAAATTAACCATAATTCAATAGCGGAGAATTAATTATGCCTAAATTAGAAATGGCCGACCTCCTGGACTTGGTGCTGCAGGAAGGTGCCTCCGACCTTCATTTGCCCTGCTTCTCCCCGCCGGTTTTGCGCATCCACGGCGAACTCACTCCGCTGGATGTTCCGCCGATGCAACCGGAGGACACCGAATACCTGATGAAGTCCATCACCTCCGAGGCCAACCAGCAAAAACTCCAGCAGGACGGTACGGTGGACTTCGGCTTCGCCTTTGGCGAACGCGCCCGTTTCCGTGTTTCCGCTTTCCGTGCCCGTGGCAACATCGCGATGGTTCTGCGAACCATTTCCAACGACCTGCTCACCCTGGAGCAGATTGGTTTGCCCAATGCGTGCAAGGACATCCTTTTCCGGCCTCGCGGCCTGGTTTTGGTCACTGGACCTACTGGCTCCGGCAAGTCCACCACTCTTGCCTCGATGATCGACGTCATCAACCATGAGAAGAAAGACCACATCATCACCATCGAGGACCCGATTGAGTTCTACCATTCCAGCGTCAACTGCGTCATCACCCAGCGCGAGGTACACAACGACGTGCCTTCCTTCGCAGACGCCATCCGCCGCGCATTGCGACAGGACCCCGATGTCATCCTGGTCGGTGAAATGCGTGATAACGAGACCATCTCGGCCGCCATCACCGCCGCCGAAACCGGTCACTTGGTCTTTGGCACCCTGCATACCACTGGCGCCGCCGAAACCATCGACCGTATCGTGGACTCCTTCCCCACCAACCAGCAGGCGCAGATCCGTACCCAGCTGGCCTCCACGCTGATCTGCGTAATCTCGCAGTTGTTGCTCAAGCGCAAGGACAAGAAGGGGCGTATCGCGGCTTTTGAAATCATGGTCACCACGCCGTCCATTCAGGCACTAATCCGCGATGGCAAGACCTTCCGAATCACCTCTGACATCCAGACCGGTGCCAAATACGGCATGAATACGCTGGACACGCACCTCATCCGCCTCTACAACGAAGGCAAGATCTCCTATGGTGACCTGATCACCAAGTCCCGCGACCCGGAAGGCGTTCAGCAGAAACTGCACCAGATGCTCATGGAGCAGGGCGCCGTCGGCGGGCAGCAAGTCAAGAAATAATCATTCCCTGGGCATTTCCTGAAAGGAGGTTCCAATGGCAAAATTCCAATACACTGCATACGACAGCGAAGGCAAGCTCAAGAAAGGCGTTCTGGAAGCTGACGACGAGCAGGCGGCGACCATCCAGTTGCGCAACCAGTCCCTGGCGCCGACCAGCTTGACCACCATCGGCGGCGGAAGCAAAGGGAAGGGCGCGGCCGCTGGCGCTGGTGCGCTTTTCGGCATGCCGAAAGTCAAGACCAAGGCGCTATGTACCGCCACCCGGCAGCTCGCCACCCTGATTGAAGCCGGTCTGCCGCTGGTGCGCGCATTGCGCACTCTCGAACGTCAGGCCAAAGGCAGCCAGCCAGCCTTATATAAGGTAATGGGCAATCTGGCCGACTCCGTGGAAGGCGGCTCGACCTTCTCCGAAGCACTGGCCAACCACCCGAAGTCTTTCAACAAGCTCTATGTCTCCATGGTTCGCGCGGGCGAGGCATCTGGTGCGCTGGATGTGGTTCTGAACCGTCTGGCCGAATTCATGGAGAAGGCACAGCGCATTGCCGGCAAGGTCAAGTCCGCGATGGTGTATCCTATCGCGGTGCTGATCATGGCCATGGGCATCACCGCCGCGCTGATGATCTTCATCATCCCGAAGTTCGGCGCGATGTTCATGGAAATGCTCCCTGGGGAATCCCTGCCGGGCATCACCCTCTTCGTCATCAACGCCTCCAATATGCTGAAGGACCATGCACTCACCGTGCTGGCGTGCATTGTCGGCGGCATCTTCGTCTTCAAGTTGCTGCTGAAGACAAAACCTGGCGAATACTGTTGGGACTTGTTCTGCATTAAAGTCCCCAAAATCAGCGGTCTGGTGGTCAAGAACATCTCCGCGCGATTCGCAAGAACCTTGGGAACCCTGATGGGTTCCGGCGTCGCCGTCCTGTCCGCCCTTCAGATTGTGCGCGACACCGCCGGCAACGAAATCTTCGCCCGCGCCATTGACACCGTGCACGACTCCGTGAAGGAAGGCGAAGGCATGACCAAGCCGCTGGAGAAGTCCGGCGTCTTCCCGCTGATGCTCTGCTCCATGATCGAAGTCGGCGAGGAGACCGGTGCGCTGCCTGACATGCTCAACCGTGTCGCCATCGTCTATGAGGAAGAGGTCGACCGCGCCGTCGAGGGTCTCACCGCACTGATCGAGCCGTTGATGATTATGTTCCTGGCCGGCGTCATCGGCACCATCGTCATCGCGCTCTTCGCCCCGCTGGTCAAGATGATCGACAAGCTTGGCGGCTGATCGCCGATCCTGCATTTCCCACCTACGACACCGCGCCGCCGTCACCGGAGTTTGTCCCGGCGGCGGCGTGTTTTTTCCGGCGCAAGAAAAGCCTGTAAAATTCTCCCTGTCCTTTTTCGCCAGTGATTTCCTCCTCGCTCATCGCTAAAATTCGCCAGAATGACCTGCCGGCCATGGCCGAGCTGGACGCGATGGGCATTTCTCCCTCCCCCGCCGAAACCGCAACGCAATTCGCGGATCGTCTGGAGGCGTTGAACCTCAATTTTGCAAAGATGGAGGACTCGCTTCACCATACCGGCGAATATACCGTCGAAGGCGTCACCGTGAAGAGTCCCGCACGCATTCCCGAGGAGGTCTTTGCGGAGCCGATGGAGCGCACGAGCCAGCTCTTCGGCTTTCGGTGCGATTGGGTTCCGGGATTCTTCTTCCCGGCCAGACCGCTGAGCTTCTTTGGTGGCTATGCCTTCTACTTCTTTCCGGAATTCTTTGCCATGTTCTTGGCACGCGCCGAATTCCGCAAGCGCCCTAAATGGCTTTTCATCGAGCGGAACGAGCTGGTCGCTCACGAGATGTGCCATATCGCACGCGCCGCCCTGGAATCCCACGCCTACGAGGAGCTCTTCGCCTACCAGACTGCAACCACCGCCTTCCGGCGGTTTACCGGCGGCATCTTCCGCGAGCAGATTGATTCTTTCCTGTTTCTCGGCGCCACTTTCCTTCTGCTTTTCTGGCAAATGGCACGCGCCTTCGCCTTCCCACAACTTCCTGCTTGGCCTGGATGGGCAGTGCTGGCCGCCGATTTCACCTTCTTGCTCGTGCGTCATTGCCTCACCTACCGACGCTTCACCATCGCACGAGACAAATTGACCCGCCTCTACGGCGACGATGCCGTCGCCCGCGCAGTGCTGTTCCATGCCAGTGACGCCGAAATCCCCTTGCTTGCCGGCACGCGGAATCCCGCTATGCTTTTGGACGAGTGGTCCAAGACCCAGCTTCGTTGGCAAATCGTCCAGCTACGCTTTCCCTGGAAGCCTGCAGCTCCGCAATGAACTCCGTACTGCTCAAACGCCTCCGGCAATTCGCGGCCAGCCGTCACAACCAGCGCAAAGCGCCCTTCTTCGTGGTTGAGGGGCTGCGTTGCTGCCAGGAGGCGCTGACCCGTCGTCCCCAATGGGTGGAGGCGGTCATCCTCGCCGATGACATCGCGGAAACACCGAATGGGCGGGATTTTGCTGAATCCTCCCGACGAGCGGGCATTGCTCTGGATGTCATTTCAGCCGGTGAATTTGCGCAACTGGCGATGACCGAAGGCCCGCAGGGGATGCTCTGCGTGATGCGCAAACCGGAAGCAACCACGCCAACTTGCTTGGATTCCACCTGCACGCTGATTCTTGATCAACTCCGGGAACCCGGAAATGTCGGAACCATTCTGCGTACCGCATGGTCTATTGGATTGTCACAAGTCTGGTTCACTGAAGGCAGTGCGGATCCGTGGTCGCCCAAGGTCATCCGAAGCGGAATGGGTGCGCAATTTGCCATAAATGTCCATAGTTTCCCAGACTTGTCCAATGCTGTCAGGCATTTTCATGAATTGGGCGGAGAGTGCGTCTGGTGTGCGATGATGCAATCACCTGTCACCATCTTCTCCAATGATTTTACCCCCTGTGGCTCGGCGCTCATTTTGGGCAATGAGGGCCACGGCATCTCCCAACCAGAGCTCGGCAAGGCAGTGACCATCCCGATGCCCGGACAAGCCGAGTCCCTCAACGTCGCCCAAGCCGCCACGCTATTGCTCTACGAGGCACTACGGCGACAACCCAAAGGAGACATCTCCCCATGACTCATCGAAATACTACGCTTCTTTTTGCCGTGCTGGCGCTGGCCATGATGGCCTCCCGTCTCTCCGCGCAAATAGCCTTGCAGTTTGAGACTGAAAAACCACGCTACCTGTGCTATGAGCCAGTCCATGTCCATCTCACTGTCTCCAACCTCTCTGGCAACACGCTGATCTTTGATGGCGATACCCCTGCCACCCAAGGAAGCATCTTCTTCAAGATAGAATGCGCCTCCGGCCGCCACTGCAAGGCCACCACCAGTTTGGGCAACCCGGCCAATGGACTCCGGCTCGCCCCTGGGGAAAGCAAGAGCCTCGACATCATTCTCAACCAGTTCTACAATCTCCAGCGCGAGGATGTCTATAATGTCACCGCTTTCCTCAACCACGGACGCCTCCCTCGCACGCATGTCTCGCAACCCATCCAGATCGCCGTGCAGGACGGGTTGCCCATCCTCACCAAGAACATCGGCCTGCCCTCCGAAAACGGCGAGAATACGGTAATCAAGTCTGTCCAGTTAAATTTATTACGGTTTGCCGATATCGACGAGGACATCTACGCTTTGCGCGTTGAGGACACGGAGAATGTCTATTCAACTTTCCGGCTCGGTTCCTTCATCGACGGTGAAAAACCCCAAGTCGAGGTTGATGGCAACAGCCTGGTTCACATCCTCTTGCAAATCCGCCCGCGACTCTTTGTTTACTTCGTCTTCGGATTCCGCAACCGAAATCTCCAGTTGATGCAAAAGCGCTTCTATACCTCCTCTGACGGTGCGCCGCCCACGCTCTCCAAAGCCACCGGATACTTCCGCATCGAACATGGCCGGGTCGCCCGCGAAGGCGTGGACTACATCGAACGCCGTGAAGACATCCAGACTGACGACTCACGCCGCAATATTCCGGAAAACTGACCCATGGAAAACTCCTCCGACATCCCCGAAGCGATTCCCGTCTCCCCGCTGCCCAATTCGACCCCGGAGCCGCCACCGCCGCCACCGCCGCCACCAAGTGGAAATACCTACAAGGGCTTTGCGTGGGGCTGTTTGGTTTCGGCCATCTTCATGTTCGTGGCAGTTGTCCTCGGCATCGGCTCCTGTGTCTCTCTCGGAGTCATCGGCATCGCCGCGGCCAAGACCAACAACCTCGCCGAAGCTACTGATACGGCAAATCCAAATCCAACGCTCACCCTCTTGCGTCCAGGCGACGGCAACCGCAAAATCGCCGTCATCGCTGTCCACGGCACCATCATGTTCTCCAGCGACTCTACCAGCCTCTTCGGCGAGGAGACTGGCGCCGCTGCACAGCGCATCTGCCGAGAATTGCGCGCCGCACGGCTGGATGATGACGTCGCTGCAGTCATTCTGGATATGAACACGCCCGGCGGAGAAGTCGTTGCCAGCGACGAAATCCGCTCCGCCGTGGATGCGCTTCGGGCCTCTGGAAAGCCCGTGGTGACCTGCATGCACACTCTGGGTGCCTCCGGCGGATACTTCATCGCCTCCGGCTCCGACTGGATCATCGCCAATCGCCTCACCATGACCGGCTCCGTCGGCGTGATTATGCAGTCCGTCGAGGCTTCCAGATTCATGGCCATGATTGGCGTGCAGCCCCTCACCTACCGCTCTGGAAACTTCAAGGACATGCTCAGCCCCATGCGTCCATCCACCCCTGAGGAGGACGAATACCTCAACGCGATGGTGAAGCAGGATTTCCGTGAGTTCTGCCAGGTCATCGCCAACGGCCGACCGGAGCACTTCCCCACCGTCGAGGACGTCCTCAATGCGCCATTCGCCGATGGGCGGGTGGTCTCCGGCGCCGACGCCTTGGAGATGCACCTCATTGACCAGCTCGGAGATTTCGACGACGCCGTCGCCAAGGCCCGCAAACTCGCCCACGCCAACGACGCGCCCGTCTATGGCTATTCGCTGCGACGCGACTGGAAGTCCTGGCTGCTGTCCATGGCCGCCCAGCGCACGCCCATCGAGGTCAAGGGACTCGACCATGTCCTGCCCGGCACTGCTCTTCAGCCCGGCGTGCGCTACTATCTCCTTCCCCAGGCCGCGAAATAGGGGGATGCTGAGAGGGATGCGTGCCAGCGCGGCCTGTGTGAGGTTTGACGAAACGCGCAAATATCAAGTTAACCTTGTCCTGTTTCAGCGTTGGAATTGATGGGAGGACATGTATTTGTCATGAGCCGGAAAATCCTCCAGGCCATCCACGACAGCCAACAGCCATGAGTCGCTCCCTATCCCTGATGACCTTTCGTCGTCCAAGCTATTCCCAAATACTTCTCGGGTTGGCTTTTATGCTATTTCTGGCATTGAGCGGGCTGGGCACATGGTTTCACGAACCATGGTCGGATGAACTCCAGGCGTGGCTTATTGCGCGCGACTTGTCTATCCCCGCCATCTGGAATATCATGGCGGTCGAAGGTCATTTCATGCTTTGGCATCTATGCATCCTCCCGCTCGCCAAAAGCGGTCTCCCGCCGGAATCGATGTGCTGGCTGGCATGGTGTCTGAATGCCTTCACCGGCTGGATGATGCTTTATCGCACGCAACTTCCACGCTGGTGCCGCGTTCTGATGCTCTTCTCTGCACCCATGCTATATTTCTACGCCTGTACCGCACGCCCATACGTCCTATTGCCACCGCTTCTGCTGCTGACGCTAAATCTGTATCCCAAACGTGACATCCATCCGTATCTTTATGGACTGCTGATCGCCCTCGTCGCGCAAATCCATGTCTTTTGCGAAGGCATCGCCGCGGCATTGTTCCTGGAATGGACCTGGGCAATGCGACATGAACTTAAGACTCGCAATGTCTTGGTTTTTCTTCTTCCGCCGTTCAGCGCATTGCTCGCCTTTCTTCAGGTCGCAGGCGCCTTCAGACGTTCTGCCTGGACCAGTATGATCCCCGCACAGGGTACATCCTTTGGATTCGGGCATAGACTCCATGCCCAGTTGTCGGAAATGTCAGGCTTCTGGATGGACTTGCCGATGTTATGGACTGGTGCCATCCCCATTGTCCTTCTCCTATGCTTCACCTTTGCAGTCATCTACGATAAGCGACATCGCCCGATACTGATGATATGGCTCGTCAGCACATTATGGATGTTCGCCTGCACGGTTTTCCTCTGGATGTGGGCTTCGCAACGTACAGCACTGCTTCTTTATCTGGCGTTCTTTGTCGCTGCGCTGATATACCTTTTGCACCCGCCCCAAGGTCGTAATTCACTCGTCATTCCTGTGACGTTGTCGTTGCTGTTCTTTTCCACCTACTGGACTGGATTTCACTGGCTTTGGAAAGACATCCGGCGACCGGCGGCGAGTTTCCAGCAAGTCGGACGATTCCTCCAGAAAAACTATCCCCCTGGGCAGATTGTCATCTGCCATCCAGGGCTCTGCACTCAGCTTAGCGCATTTGCCCCAGAACTCGCCTTCTACAATTTGCAAAATGGCGAACGGCGAACCTATTACGATGCCAGCAAGGAAGCACTCCAGCTGCCATCAGTCCCCGTCAATGAACTGATGCCAATTATCTTGGAGAAAGATTGCCCGCTGGTCTTCAACCGTCTCAGGCTACCTCAGTTCGCCCAGCGCTTCCCAGGGCATTTTCCAGACCTGAGACTTGAATGCGTCGTGCCATTCCAGAATACGCTATACCAACCCGACGACCTCTGTGTACTTGTCGTCCGGCCATTGCTCCCCTCCCAATAAATTTCTTTCTCCTCTCGGGCAGGTTGAAAAACCATTTCTCTGGGTGGCTTGCAGGAGCCATGCCCGGAGATGGGCTCTTATTCCTCTTGCTCAACGGAGCGGGCGGTTGCGCCTTTTCTGCATTATAGTACTTTCGTAGCCCGAAAAATCGACAAACGAGAGCAACCATTGTGGCAGCAACTATGCGAAACGTTCTCCTGTTATTTCTGAGCCTCTGGCTGACCGTAGCAGTGGCTGACACCTTCTATCCGCTTCCCGACTGGAGTGAACGACCCGACCCGGCGGCTGCGCCAGAGGAGGCGTTGCCCAGCCAGACGCTCACCGAGTACCTGGGACCCTCGCCCAAAAGTCTGAACTACTATCTGGACAACAATATGATGAGCGCACAGGTCTTCGGACTGCTCTACGAGTCGCTCTTGAGCCGCGACCCCGCCACGCTCGAATATGTCCCGCAGTTGGCAAACCGCTGGAGCATCTCCGAAGACCGTCAGACTTTCACCTTCTGGCTGGATCCCAATGCACGGTGGAGCGATGGCAAGCCCGTCACCGCAGAGGATGTCATCTGGACCTATGACACGCTCCTGGACCCCAAAAACCTCACCGGCCCCGTGCGATACTCGCTGGAACGCCTGGAGCGTCCCGTGGTCACCGAGGACGGTGGCATCCGCTTCCGCGCCAAGTCCCTGCATTGGGAGAATCTCTCCGCCGCCAGTGGATTCAGCATCCTTCCGAAGCATGCCTACGGAAAACTGGACTTCAATCTCATCAATTTCGAGTTCCCGGTGGTCTCTGGCCCCTACTGCGTCAAGGAGCTCCAGGAAGGCATCTGCCTGATACTCCAGAAGCGTGCGGACTGGTGGCGTAAAAACTACCCTGCCGCCCAAGGCATCTACAACTTCCAGGAACTGCGGTTACGCTTCTTCGAGGATCAGCAGAACGCCTTTGACGCCTTTAAGAAAGGTGAAATCGACTTTATGACCATCTACACCGCATCGCAATGGCATGGCATTGAGGATGCGGTGTCCGCAGTGCGCAACCATTGGATTGTCAAGCAGGAAATCCACAACCGCGCGCCCACTGGCATGCAAGGTTTTGCCATCAACCTGCGACGACCGATCTTCCAGGACCTGCGAGTGCGTCAGGCGTTGGCGCATCTCCTCGATCGCAAGTTCATGAACCACTCCATGATGTTCGATGCCTATTTCCTCCACCGCTCCTATATGGAGGACCTCTACGACGAAGCTCATCCCAACCCCAATCCCGAATACGACTACGATCCCGCCAAAGCCCGCCAGCTCCTCGCTGAGGCTGGCTGGTCCAACAACCCTCAGACCGGCCGGCTCGAAAAGAACGGCCAGCCCTTCGAGTTTACCTTCCTTAATCGCGGAACTGCCAACAAGTTCCTTGCGGTTTACAGCGAGGCGCTCAAGGACGTCGGCATCACCATGAACATCGTCACGGAGGACTGGTCCGCCTGGGCAAAGGACATGGCCGAATACAACTTCGACATGACCTGGGCGGCATGGGGGGGTTCGCTTTTCCATGACCCGGAGCAACTCTGGAGTTCCCGCGAAGGACAGCGCAAGGGCTCCTCGAATATCACCGGCTTCGCAGACCCCGAGGTGGACCGCCTCATCGAGGAGCAGAAGCCCGTCTTCGATATTCAGGAACGCAACGAAATCAACCGGAAGATCGACCAGCTCATCTACGCGCAGGTTCCCTATATCCTCCTCTGGAATATCGACTACATCAGACTCCTCTACTGGAATAAATTCGGCACCCCGACCACCGTCCTCGGAAAATACGACGGCGACTCCTCCGCCACCGCCCTCTGGTGGATTGACCCCGACCGCGCCGACGAACTCGCCGAGGCAATGGAGGAGAACTCGCCCCTGCCCGCCGCTCCCGAAAAGATCTACTGGAAAGAGTAGCAACTGAAATTGCTAATTGCTAATTTACAAAGATGTCCGCAGAAATCATTGATGGCAAGAAAATTGCTGCTGAAATACGCGCCGAGCTGAAAGCGAAAGTCCAGGAACTGAAAGCCAGCCGTGGTATCACGCCGGGGCTGGCGGTCATCCTGGTCGGCGAAGATCCCGCTTCGCAGTCCTATGTGACTGCCAAGGAACGCGCTTGCGCCGAAATCGGCATCTTCTCGGACGACAATCGGCTCCCCGCCTCAACCACCCAGGCGGAACTGCTGGAACTCATCGCCAAGAAGAACGCCGACCCGCGTATCCACGGCATCCTCGTGCAACTCCCAGTCCCCCGACACATCGACACCAATGCGGTCATCGCAGCCATCGCCCCGTCCAAGGACGTGGATGGCTTCTCGCCGATCTCACTGGGCAAGCTGATGCTTGGACTGCCTACCTTCATCTCCTGCACCCCCCATGGCATCGTGCAACTGCTGATGCGCTCCGGCGTTAAGCTGGCTGGCTCACATGTGGTAGTCGTCGGTCGAAGCAACATCGTGGGCAAGCCGGTGGCGAATCTGCTCAGCCAAAAAGCCGCGTATGGCGATGCGACCGTGACCATCTGCCATAGCCGGACGCCGAATCTGGCGGACTTTACCAGGCAGGCGGATGTCCTCATCGCGGCGGTGGGGCATGCCCACACCATCACAGCGGAGATGGTCAAGCCTGGCGCAGTGGTCATCGATGTCGGAGTGAATCGCATTGAAGACCTTGCTGCCCCAAAGGGTTATCGTCTAAAAGGCGACGTGGATTTCGAAGCGGTCAGCCAGGTCGCCTCCAAAATCACGCCAGTCCCCGGCGGCGTAGGCCCCATGACCATCACCATGCTGCTGTATAATACGGTACAGAGCGCCAGCCTGACGATGGCGAACTGCAATTGAACCCATCATGTGGTAACCCAAGGGTTGCGATTCCCCCATGAAACCATCGGAAAAAAAGAGCGACCGTCCAATGGCGGTCACACGGGTCATCACCCAGGCCCGTACGACTTCACAGTTTGTCCTCCAGGCGCTGCTGCGTTCCCTGCTGGAACACACTCCCGCCGACCGCTGTCTGCGTGATATCTTTGGCGACAACCACCAGCTTGGTTCGCGGGACCGGCGAATCATCGGCGAGACCCTCTTCTCTGTTTTGCGTTGGTGGGGCTGGCTCCGCAAGCTCGCGCCAGCGTACTTTCTCACGGCGCTGGAAGAAGGCAAGACTGCTGCGCCGCTACATGTCGCCGACTGGAACGGCGTCTTCTCCGCCGCCTGGCTACTGGAAAACCGCTTTGACCTCCCGCCGTCAGTGATGTATTGGCTCCGCGAAGCCGGACTTTACCCCGAACTCTTTGAGGACACGCCGTCAGACACCCCCGTCGCCCAACGCCGACGCTATCTGCGGCCATTTTTCCAGAAGGCAAAGCTCGACATGCCGCCGCTCACCCTCGAGGAGTTGCTCCCCGAATGGGCACAGGAACGCATTGCCCCAGAAGAAAATGTGGACTACAAGAAGCTCGTTGAGTGGCTGCAACAACGCCCGCCCGTCTGGATCCGTGCTCAGGTCACCGACCAAGACCGCCTTCGTGCCGAAATCGAACGCGACAGCGAGGACGCCGTTCATCCCATCAGCCACAAATGCCTCCGCGGCGCCCTCTGCATCCGGCACACGGGAACCAATCTCCGCGCACTGCCGGCCTTCCAGGATGGCAAATTCGAGATCCAGGACCTGGCCTCGCAATGCGTCGCCTTCGTCTGCGCACCCAAGCCTGGAGAACAGTGGTGGGATGCATGCGCCGGCGGCGGTGGGAAAGCCCTCCATCTGGCATACTTGATGCACAACCGTGGCATCGTGGACGCCAGCGACTTGCGGGAATTCAAACTTCAGGAGTTGCGTCTGCGCGCCCGGCGGGACCACTTCAACAACATCCACACCCGTGTATGGAAAGGCACCACGAAGGATGTCCCGAACGACCGTTATGACGGTGTGCTCGTGGACACGCCATGCTCCTGTTCCGGGACTTGGCGGCGCGCCCCTGACGGCCGCTGGAACACCTCGCCCGAAAGCATCGAGGAGTTCACCGTCCTTCAGAAGCAACTGCTGGATGCGGCGGCGAAGGCGGTCAAGCCTGGCGGCACGCTGGTTTATTCTACCTGCTCGATGTTCCGCGCCGAGAACCAAGGTATCGTCGAGGCGTTTCTGGAGACCCATCCGGAATTCATTCTTGCCCGCCATATCAACCCCCTTGATGGCACGGAGTCCGACGGTATGACCCAGATCTGGCCCTGGCATGGGGATTGCGATGCGATGTTCACCGCAAAATTCACCCGGCGGAAAACTCAATAGGCTGCGCGGGTGCGCGGGACAGAACCGGGGGATGATGGAAAACCGCAGTCGTCCGTCCTACCCCGGTTTGCAAATCCCATAAATTATGCTAAATTAAATAGAATTTCCTTTTTAGAGGCAATTTTTAATAAATTGACTCTTTTCCAGCGGGTGTAGCATAATGGTAATGCATCGGCTTCCCAAGCCGACTACGCGGGTCCGATTCCCGTCACCCGCTCCATTTTATTTTAAAGCTATTATTCCCCGTGATGGCACCTAACTCAGTTGTTCTCATGTAGCAGGGGTACGGGTGCTCCCATAGAATTGTTGAAGTGCCGTTAGGGACATAGCCTATTAAAATGAAGTCGGGGAACCTTACGGTGGAAGCAGGATAATGAAATCGTCGTCAGTAAGAACGGTGTCGGGACTTTCGTAGATTTGTGTGTATCCGTATTGCTGGATGAAGAAGTCAGACATTTTTATCTCAGCGCTCTTCTCAAAAATCAGAATTTCGTGATTCTGGAGAATGACCGGCAGCGTCTCTGAGAGTGGCTGCGAGTCAAAAGTGCTCATCAGATTGCCAGGGTCGTAGGAAAGTTCTATGCCATATTGATAAAGGCGGATTGGACGACGCGTATAGGCAAAAAGATGAGGCGAGCTGGCATCTAAATACACGATTGCCAATTGCTGGCTTGGAGCGATGTGCTCTTGAATGTATTGAGCACAATGTCCGAGATCGGAAAAGCGATACTTCCAGTCATTATATACATCAGAAGTGGAACAAACTAACATCAAAAACAGCAACGGACTGCAATGCAACATGAAAGAAGACAAATTTTCAGAATGGCCTTGCTTATGTGTGATCCACGCAAAAAATACCGCATATAGAGGCAATAAATAAACCCGCTGGGGAAGGAATGGCACATAGCCAAAAACGAGTAGAAGAAGCCATCCCATGGAAAGAATTATGCCAGTCACGTGACGCCAATTGCAGCCAGGAAAAACACAAAGGAGGATGGCGAAAGGGAATACTGGCAATAGCCACCATGATGAATAGTGGCTGATGGCCAAACCGATGACGACAAAAAGGACAACTGACGAAAAGACAACGGTTAAGATTTCCGCTCGGCGACGGAAAGATGGTTTACGAGACAGGAAAAAGAGATATCCCAGCGCGAAAAGCGCAAGCAGCAGGGCTGGTAGCAGCCGACCCATGAAAAAAACTCTGAATCCAACATAATGTCGGGCAAATTCAAGACATTGCGCATTGATCCAAATATGTTTGGCGATATTGTTTTTTGTCCAGTCCGAATTGGTCAGCGAACGAAATGTGGTGAGAAATGCGACCAATACGCCCAAAAGTGTAATGGCGGGAGCAACAAGCATACGCCGCCGTCGGAGCGGGGATGATGAGGCCTGATACAGAGCGATGAGGTCAAAGACAAAAAGTGCAAGCACAATGCCTTCTGCAACAATATGGGTATTGGCAAGTAATGCGACAAGAAGACCATACCAGATAGGATGCTCTGCTCTTTTGGGATAAAGGACTGCGATGGCAAAAAGCAACGGAAGCATCAACGCATAGTTTCGGCTGACAACCGGATACCAGTAAAGCATTGGGGCTGTGAATAAAAAGAGCAGCCGGAACCATGTGCGGAAAGGCGCCTTGAAAAGCCATAGCATGGCTGCGGGGAAACATAATAGCCAGCTCGCCAAGGGCAAGCCGATGGAAAGCGGAAAGCCCACAAAGATTTTCAGCCAGACATACCAAAGAATGGGGTGGGCATCATATTGCATGGCGTTGACCACCTGGAAAAGCGTGAGCTCTCGCGTCAGAATCCAGGCACGCACCTCGTCGCGCCAGGGCTCGTGGTAGAAAAGCATGGCAAGCGAGATGACACTCCAGAGCACCAAAGCACAGTACTCCCATTTACGCTGTTGAATATGAGAGCGAATTTGTTCGGAATAAATCATGGATTACGCAGATACCGATGCTTTTTCAAAAAAGGTCTTGGAAGGCTTGGCGAAAATGGACCCGGGACAATCGGTCTCGCCAGGCCGTCAGGTTTGCAGGTTTTAGGCAGGCTGTTAAGTGTCCAGTTGGGAGACATGGCAGTGATTAAATTAATAACTTGTTGTTAATCAACATGTTATCTAATTAATTCGTCCCCGGTTGCAAGATGACAAACGCTTCGCCCAAAGTTGACACCATGCTTAGCTGGAGAATGGGAAACCTTATAATCACACATCCAAGAATGATGCTACAACAAGTTGGACAAAAGCAAGAACTGACACTTTTTCCTACAGACGGGAATCGACATGAGAGACCAAGCCATTGCGGACTCACAAAGAGCGAAATCACAGTGCATTAAAAAACACGACCACGCGATGAAGCTATCGCCCAGAACTGTCAGGCCGGCTGAGATGATGGGTTTGCAAGTGACTCATGAAATGCGAAGAGGCACAAAAGCAAGCATCCAATGGTTTTTGTGTCATATCCTTGAACAAAACTATACAATATAATCTTTTCCCAGCTTTTCAAGTTCATCGCTCATACCTCGACCTCGATTAAGAATTCAGCGTCAAGAATTCAGTGTCTGTCCCCGTTGAAAGGCGTCTGTCCCCATGTCCCGAGAAAATGTTGATGGTCTGTCCACATGGATAAAGACTGTCCGGCGGAAAGGCGTCTGTCCTCATGTCCCGAAAGGCTTTTTTGCGTTCCACCCCCTATTGTTGGCGTCTGTCCCCACTTCAAGATGATACGTTTGAATGACTTGAGGCAAATGGGACACTGAGACAAGTGATGTATTTTGGGTGTCTGTCCCCACTTTCACCCCACTTGTTTCCGGTGTCTGTCCCCGCTTCAAGTGTCTGTCCCCGATGGGGCATTGAAATAGGTTTGACAGGCGTAGATTTCCGGTGCTGGACCAGGCACTTTTGAGTTTTGGGGTTGCAAATTGCTTTTCAGCAACTATATTAAGAAACTTGCTGTTATCAATTACCGCAACAATTGAGGAAATAACGACCATGAAACGTACTTACCAACCGCACAACAAGTCCCGTAAGCGTACCCACGGGTTCCGTCACCGCATGGCCACTGCCGATGGCCGTAAGATTTTGGCGCATCGTCGCAAGGTTGGTCGTGCCCGCCTGACGGTGTAATCCTGCCGGAGCGATGACCGCCTCCGTCTCACGACTGCCGAAATCTTCACCGAACTCCCCATTCGGGACTGGTGCGCGGTTGCACAATCGCAGTCAGATTGAGGCAGTTAAGAAATGCGCGAGCGAAGCGGGACGGTTTACGGTGATTCTGATTTTGAAAACGCCGCCGGACGGTGACCGCCGGGCGGCGTTTTTGATTTCCCGTCGGTTTGATCTTCAGGCAGTGCGTCGCAACCGTGCACGTCGGCTTTTCCGAGAATGCTGGCGTCGCCTTTATCCACGGCTTTTGCCATGCTGGGTATTGCTGATTCCACGCAAGGCAATTAAAGGTGCGAAACTGGACGATGTACTGCCGGAAGTCGAGCGAGCCATGTCCAATGCTGGCGTGCTGAAAGAAAATCAAGGTTAGGGGTTAATCTCCAAACATGGCTTTTAACCTCCATAATCTGACTGGTCGAGGTCTTGCCTGGTTGATTGGGCTTTACCAGCGCTTCATCAGTCCCCTCAAGCCCCGTTGCTGCCGGTTCACGCCGACCTGCTCGGCATACGCCCGCGAGGCATTTCTGGTTCACGGCTTCTGGAAAGGGCTTGGACTGACCGTCTGGCGTATCCTTCGGTGTCATCCTTTCTACCACGGAAACCTTAATGATCCAGTGCCACCGAGGAAAATAAGCAATTAGTAATTAGCATTTTGATTGTAGGATAATGAAGAACTACGATGCAGTTTCAATTATCGGCACTGCGGTGTGCATCTTGGCAATTGCGTTTGCCTTTGTCTGGAATGTGAAGCATCCCGCGCCACGTCCGGTACAGCCCGTTGCACCGGTGGAAAGCGTGGAGAGCGCGGATACGGAGTCCCCCGTATCATCGGAGGTCCCGCCGGTGGCGGCGCTGCCGACGGCGAATGCCCCCGATCTGGTGATTCCGGCTGAGGCGGAGCCAGTGGTGATTGCGGTCGAAAATGAGTTTACGGTTGCTGTTGATCCGACTGGTCGTGGCATCTCCGCTGTGACATTGGCGCAGTATCCCATTCAGACCAAGGATCCTGCGAAGAAGGATGACCGGGTGGTGATGGGGCGGAAGGAAGTGCCTTTCCTGGCGTTGCATGTCCCGGGTTTTACCCTCTATGGTGTCCAGGATGCCGATGTCACCGAGAAGTCCGTCACAACCCATCGGATGGACGGCGATCGCCGCTGGCAGTTCGACGAGTCGTGGGCGGTCGGGGCGGCTGCCACGAGCGACTACGAAATATCCTACACTTTGACGATCACGAACCGCAGTGACGAGGCGCGCACGCTCTCCGATCTCTGGCTGGATTGTGGAGCCTTGCCCAGTTTCCTCTCAGACGAGACGAATGTCTCCTTCTCCCGCGGCATCACCGGCTCGATGGCCTACGGCATCCCTTCCAAGGACTCCGCAAAACTGCTTCAAATGAAGCAACTTACGGACAAGATGACGCCGGACAAAGTCGCCGCCTACGGCGCCACTCCCGCCAATTGGCTCTGCGTGAACTCCAAGTATTTCGTTTTCGCATTGCGCAATCTGACAATGGACGGACAGTCTATGGTCTTTCCGGGTTTCAAGGCGGACTCCGCGCCCGCCGTGGCCGAACAACTTTTCCATGCGCAAGGGAAGTTTCCCGAAGTGTCGCTGGTGCCTGGCCAGAGCTGCACCTTCACCGTCACAGGCTATGCAGGTCCGAAGAAATACCAGCGTCTTCAACAAATGGGGCAGGGCATCGAGTCCATTGTAGGGATGAACCTCTTTTTCTTCTGGAACACCGGCTGGATGGGCTGGATTTGCCGTATCCTACTGGAGTTCCTGAACTTCGTGGCTGGCTGGTTCCCTGCTTCCATCGCCTACGGCATGGGCATCATTCTCGTGACATTGCTGGTGAAATTGGTGTTCCTGCCGCTGGCCTGGAAGTCCACCCGCGACATGCGCAAGATGTCGTCCGTCCAGCCGGAGCTTAAGGCGTTGCGCGAGAAATACAAAAATGACACGCAGCGCCTCTACTACGAACAGCAGAAGCTCTTCAAGGAGAAAGGCGTGAGCCAGTTTGGCGGCTGTCTGCCGATGCTGGTGCAAATCCCCGTCTTCTTTGCGATGTTCAACACTTTCCGTGGGGCGATTGAGATTCGTCTGGCACCCTTCCTGTGGGTTGCCGACCTCTCGATGCCCGATGCCATCTTCGGTCTGCCTATCCATCCTCTGGCGCTGCTCACCGGCGCCACGATGTATGTCCAGCAGCGGCTCACTCCAATGCCCGACCCCAACCAGGCAAGAATGATGAACATAATGTCCATCGTGTTTATTTTCTTCTTCTACAACATGCCTGCCGGATTGACCCTTTACATGACCGTGAACCAGCTCTTCTCCATTGTCCAGATGGCTCTCTTCCGGAAATGGGAGGAAAAGAATGCCCCTGCGGTGGGCAAGAGTGCATAAGGAGAATCCCAATGATGACCGAACAAGAATACAAAGATTTGGCCAAGAAGACCTTGGATCAGATGGCTGGACTGCTCGGATACGGGGCGACCAGCACCGTCCTGCCTGGCGATCACGATAATTTCAAGTTGAGTCTCGCCTCGGAGTCCGCCGGACGTATTATTGGTCGGAAAGGGCAGGCACTCGAAGCCCTCGAACTCCTCCTCAACCGCATCCTCAAGAAGAATGACGAGGATGCGCCCTGGGTACCCGTCGAGGTGGACGGTTATTCCACCGGTCACACTGGCGCCCCCCCCGAGCGTCATGGCATCTTGGATGACGATACGGTGATGATGCTGGAAAGCATGGCCAGGGACACTGCCAAAGAGGTCAAACACTGGAAGAAAGCCAAGCGCCTCGGACCGTATCTGCCCGCCGAGCGTCGCGTGATCCACACTGCGCTCAAGGATGACCCCGAGGTCACCACGGAGTCCATTCCTGCCCCGGAAGTCGGCGAGCGCATGAAATATATCGAGGTCAAACTGGCTTAGAGTTTATTCGACGACAATGGCAATCTCCCTCGTGCCCGACGGGGGAGCCTCTTTCTCCCAGGGACGTATATTTTCAAATTGCAGCAGGCATTTTCCTGGCGCCTTCGCGCGGTATTGGAAGTGGAAGGTTCCAGGAGCGCCGCAGAGATTCCGCTTGGATTTCACGGTTTCGTAAGACTCCCCGATTAACTCCAGAAGCGCCTGCGAGGCGTCATTGGGGATTTGACGCCAGATGAACCCCGTGGTCTTATTGCCGCGGATGTCGATGGTGAAAGTCTCGTCCAAATGGAGGGAGATGGACGTGACGTCGTTGGCGTCGAAACGACGGGGCGTGGCACAGCCCAGGCCGCATAGGAACAGAAAAGACATGGAAGCGAGAAGAAGCTGTTTCATCGTATTTGGTTTCCTGACGCGAGACGGTATGTCTGTTGTCGGCTGACAGGGAAGATTGCTGCGTTTAATTATAGCACCAGGACCATGTTGAATTGAAGGGAACGGTTGCTCTGACTTGCTTGCCCGCGACTTTGGAACGTAGAATGCCGGTCAGGGAGGGCATTCCCTGAAATCAAATATTCAGCAGAGCGATGCCCGCCAGCAACAGCGCCAGCCCGACGGTCTCAAGGCGGCTGAAGCATTCTTTGCGGACCAGCCGGCTGTATATCCGCATCATCAGGATGCAGGTTCCGACAGCAATCGGATAGGCGAGGGCGGCGGCGTTGTGACGTTCCAGGCAGTCGCTCGCCTGATAGAGCAGGAACTGCCCGGCGGCTACCACGACTCCGTAAAGCACTCCAAGCCAAGAGAATCGATATTTCTCACGGCGAACAAAAAGCACCACCCACCAGCCCAGTCCGGCGAGGCTGTAGAAGGGCACGCGCCAGGTCAAGGCTTCTGCGGACAATCCAAGGTGTCCGGGAACCAATGTCAATGCCTGCGAGACGCCGGTCAGCAGCATTGCCCCGAAGGCCAGCAACAAATAGATGCGGCTCTTCGTGGCGTTTGCATCCGCCGCACCGGCACCAATCAGGGCCACCGCTACAAGCATCATCGCCAGCCCGCAACAGGCCCATACCCCCGGACGGTTGCCAAAGAACAACACCCCGCACAAAAATGGCACCGCCAAGGCGGACTGCATCAGCGCCCACGCCACGCCGTGTCCGCCGCGCCGCATCGCAAAATAGAGCGCCAGGAAACCGCATTGGCCGAAGAACGCGGCGGCCAGTGCGTAGGCAGCCGTCAGCGCGACCTCGCGTATCGGCGCGGTCATCGGGTGGCCGATAGTCCAGGCGGTGCCGACAAAGACCAGCGAGTATGCCGCCATGAAGGGCACGAAGCCCCCGCCGTCGCGTTGCGAAGCGCGGCTGTAGAGAATGCCCACCAGCGTCCAGACGGCGCCGGTGGCCAGGCACAACATCACTCCTGTCAGCATCTTATTTTATGCCTTCAAGCCATTTCCGCACCTTTGCGGCGGTTCCGGCGGTGTCCTCCATTCCATTGAAGTCCTCCTCGCGGATGACTCGCGCCAATGTGCGTCCCGCGATGCTCTCCGGGTAGGCGTCGGCGAGCTTCCGCGCCATACGGCAGTTCTCCGCCAGCGAGGGAAGCGCCGCCAGCAGGCGGTTCGCGGCCTTGATGATTCGCAGGCGCCCTGCCTCGTCAGCCACCTGCGGATAAAGGCGGATGCCCTGCATCACCATATTGTAGAGGTGGATTCCGCCAGACTGCTGGTTCATCGGGAAGAGCGCGGCCATCGTCGGGGTGAAGTGCTTCGTCAATTCGCAGTCGTGGCCGTCCGGGAAGATATGTTCCGCATCGACGTTTTTCGGCCAGCAGTGCTCGTCGTCATGGCGGTATTGTTCGCGCACCTCGGGCTTGCGGAAGTCTGGAACCTCGACTACGTTGCCGCCCTGGGCGCTGCTGCGGGCGGCCATGATGCCCGTCAGGGTAACATCCGCCGCGGAATAGATGTTCCATGGCGCGGGTTCGCCAATCAGAATCTCGCGGGCGAAGTAGTACAATTCCCAGAAGTCTCCGCCGCCATGGCCGGTGGACTCGGCAAATTCCGACAGTTCCGGCCATTCGGCCTTGATGGGCAGGGTTATTCCTCCGCCACAGCCGCCCACGCGAATCCACAGCTCGCCCATCTTGTCCGCACCGGCCTTCGTGCCCCAGATGCGTCCGGAGGAGTGGTAGTCGTTGGTGGTGCTGCCCATCAGATTGCGCATCACGCCACCATTCGACATCCGGACCAGCGACGGGAAGGCCGTGGCGCTCCGCCCGCCTTCCAGATAGCCGTCCAGCGTGACAGTGCAGGGAGGGGCGCAGACGCTCACCGGACGCAGCCCCGTGATGTTCATGACCGGCCCCAGGGAGTGCGTGTTGTAGTAGTGGTAGTTGAGCATCGAGCGCCAGTTGTGAACTGTCCAGCCTGGCTCGACGGGCAGGCCGTTGTCCACATTGTAGGCGTAGGAGAGCGTGCGGCACTCGTGGACATAGTCGTATTCGGCATACATGAAATCGCCGAAGAAACCCTCCTGCCAGAGCTTGCGAAGATACATGTTCTCGCGGGAGAAGGGATAGTTCTCCAGCAGGTTATAGACCTTGCCGCTCTTTTCCACGGCCTCTACCACTGCCACACCCTCGGCGGGCGTGAAGAAGCTGGTTACCTCGCACATCACGTGCTTGCCGGCCGCCAGCGCCTTGAGCGTGTGCGCCGCGTGCCCGCGAAAGTAGGTCGCGATCAAGACGGCATCGAAGTCCTGCGCGAGAAACTCATCCTCGTCGGCGGTGACAAAGGCGTCAGGGACCTGCTTCCGGAAATTCTCGCGCATGTGCTCATTGACGTCGCAGCCGGCGACGACGTCGATGTTCAGTGCGGCGGCGGACTGCACGAAATTCAGTCCGCGTCCCAGTCCCCAGATGCCCAGCTTGATTCGGCGGTCGGTGGGAAAGATGCTTTTCATAATGGCGAAGAGGATTTGAGGAAATTGTGAAACAGGAAATGTACAATGCCATAAAATAATGCTCTATTTCCCAAGAGATGCTATGTTAAAAGTGCATCCCCCAATCACGCCCTGCGGCTTTCGTCGCAGTTCGTAGGCGAAAAAGGACTGGCGCTCCAGGTTTTTGTGTTATCTTAAGCGATGTCCGGCAGACTGCCGGATTCGCACGAC